>DAOVXR010000178.1 GCA_030636065.1 Sedimentisphaerales bacterium
GATTTCCCATTCGGCCCCATCTTCCTCGGCAAGTTGCTGAATCTGGGCACCGGCCAAATTACTTGTCATTATAATAACGGTGTTCTTGAAATCGACGGTTCTACCGTGCCCGTCGGTAAGTCTGCCGTCATCGAGTATCTGCAACAGGACATTGAACACGTCACGATGAGCCTTTTCAATCTCGTCCAGCAGAATTACGCTATATGGCTGTCGCCGTACCGCTTCGGTCAGTCGCCCGCCTTCTTCATACCCGACATATCCCGGCGGCGCTCCGATCAGCCGGGCCACGCTGTGCTGCTCCATAAACTCGCTCATATCGATACGCACCATCGACCGCTCATCGTTAAACAGATATTCCGCCAGCGCTTTGGACAGTTCCGTTTTGCCGACGCCAGTCGGGCCAAGAAAAATAAAGCTGCCTATCGGTCGGTCCGGATCGCCCAACCCCGCTCGCGCTCGGCGGATGGCGTCGCTGACCGCTCGAACAGCTTCGTCCTGTCCGATTACCCGCTGACTGATAAGCTCTTCCATTTGAAGCAGCTTCTCCTGCTCGCCGGCCAGCAGACGTGTTACAGGTATCCCCGTCCACTTGGCCACGACCTCGGCCACCTCGTCCGGCGTTACCTCCTCTTTGACAAGGCTATGCCCGTTACGCTGTTTCGCGGCATCCTGCTTTTTCGTCTCAAGTTGTTTTTCCAGTCCGGTAACAGTCTCATACTTCAATCTTGCCGCTGTCTCCAGATCGCCGCGACGCTGGGCGTCCTCGAACTGGTTCTGCGCATCGGCAAGCTGTTCCTGCAATTCCTTAATGCCGCGCAGCGCACCTGTTTCATTCTCCCAACGCGTGGTTAATTCATTATTTTGCTCCTGCAGATCGGCAAGCTGTTTCTCCAGTTTTTTCAGTCGCTCCTGAGAAGCGTCGTCCGTTTCCTTTTTGAGTGCTTCGCGTTCTATCTGTAATTGCATAATCTTCCGCCGCAACTCGTCCAGTTCGCTTGGCAGCGAATCGTTCTCAATCCGCAAACGTGAGGCAGCCTCGTCAATCAGGTCTATCGCCTTGTCAGGAAGAAAACGGTCCGAGATGTAGCGGTTGCTCAGTGTGGCGGCCGCCACCAGTGCCCCATCAGTAGTACGTACCCCATGATGAGTGTCATAACGATGTTTCACGCCGCGGAGGATGGCGATAGTATCTTCAACCGATGGCTCGGTAACAAGAATCGGCTGAAAACGCCGTTCGAGTGCCGCGTCCTTCTCGATATATTTGCGATACTCATCCAAAGTCGTCGCCCCAATACAACGCAATTGTCCGCGGGCCAGTGCCGGTTTCAACAGATTACCGGCATCGACCGCACCCTCAGCCTTGCCGGTACCAACCACGAGATGCAACTCATCAATGAACAGAATGACCTGGCCGTCCGAATCGGTTACTTCCTTGAGTACAGCTTTGAGTCGGTCCTCGAACTCGCCGCGAAATTTTGCACCGGCAATCAGTGTTCCCATATCCAGTCCGACAATTTGTTTATCTTTAAGCGTGGTGGGTACATCGCCGTTCACAATACGCTGGGCCAGACCTTCCACTATCGCGGTTTTGCCAACGCCCGGCTCACCGATAAGAACCGGATTATTTTTTCTACGTCGGCTGAGAACCTGCATACAGCGGCGAATCTCCTCGTCCCGGCCGATGACCGGGTCCAGTTTGCCTGTGCGAGCCAGTTCGATCAGATCGATACCATAACGCTCCAGCGCCTGGTATTTTCCCTCCGGATTTTGATCAATTACCCGTTGTCCACCTCGAATTTCTTTCATCGCTGTCAGTATGTCCGCCCGCTTGACCGCGTTGACGGTTAATATCTCCTTTGCCGTGTTGTCCACTTCCAACAGAGCTAATAATATATGTTCCGTGCTGAGATATTCGTCTTTCAGTGTGTCGGCTTCCTTATTGGCCTGAATGAAGACCCGGTTCAGAGAGGCGTCCCCGGCAAGCTGCTGGGCGGTACCGCTGACCTTAGGCAGTCGCTTAAGCTCACTTTCGGCCATTGACCTTATCTGCCCTACATTACAGCCGATTTTTTGCAGAATGGGCATAACAATACCTTCCTGCTGCTCGTTCAACAGAGCCTGAAGCAGATGCAGGCATGTCAGGCCGGCATGGCTGCTGTTTACGGCGATCTCCTGAGCATTAGCGATTGCCTGTTGGGCCTTAACCGTGAATTTGTCAAATCTCATGTCAATTTCCCTCAAAGTTATTAGTTAGTATAGTGTACAGGAACACCTCTCTGAAATACAGAAAGGTGGCACCCAACTTGGAATCCATGCTTAAGCTACGCGTAAGCATGCCACCCGATGAGCCATCCTATAAGAATTGAACCGCAAATGTTGTGCCATTAGCCCTTGAATTCACATAACGTCATATATATCAAGATATTACAAAATACCAGCGTTTTTCAGGTCTTCGCAATACCCTGAATATCATGCCATAATGGCAGGGCGGGTCAACCTGTCAGGTTGGCACTACTGCTGTAGAATATTGTCAGTGTGGCAGCGTCAGTATGCCTGACAAATGTTCGGCAGGCCTGCTATATTATTGCGTAACTCATTTTGTAGCATATAGTTACAAGCATGTCGCGGCAGAAAGATAAATGATTTGGCATTATCTTTGCTATTGTAAATCGTGTTGTTGTAAGCGGATATTCTATATATTTCAAGATAAGGAGACAGCGATATGGCGGCAAAAGACCTGGCTTTTGACAGTGAGGCTCGCAATGCCCTGCTGGAAGGTGTCAGCAAACTGGCATCGGCGGTTAAAAGTACTCTGGGACCACGGGGCAGAAATGTCTTATTGGATAAAGGATGGGGCGGCCCCACCGTTACCAAGGACGGCGTAACCGTGGCTGAAGAAATCGAACTGAAAGACAAGGCCGAAAACATCGGCGCCAAACTGGTCAAAGAAGCGGCCAGCAAGACGTCCGATGTGGCAGGCGACGGCACAACCACCGCCACCGTGTTGGCCGAGGCGATTTTTCGGGAGGCACTTCGTAATATCGCGGCCGGCGCGGCGCCAATGGCGCTAAACCGCGGAATGAAGGCGGCGGTCGAGGCGGTCAGTGAAGAGCTGAAAAAAATCAGCAAACCCATCAATGTCGCTAAAGATGAAGACATCGTCAATATCGCCGCGATCAGTGCCAATAATGATTATGAAATCGGCAGGACTATGGCTCAGGCATTTAAGGACGTCGGCAAGGACGGTGTTATAACTGTCGAAGAAAGCAAGTCAATGGCTACCTACGTCGATCTGGTCGAGGGTATGCAGTTCGATCGCGGGTACCTCTCTCCGAACTTCGTAACCGACCCCGATACAATGACCTGTGAATTAGAGAAACCGGTAATTCTCATCTACGAAGAAAAAATATCTTCCGCCCAGAAGTTGATCCCCCTGTTAGAAGAGTTGGCCAAGAGCAAGCGACCCCTTTTGATTATCGCCGAGGATATCGAAGGCGAAGCACTGGCAACGCTTGTGGTCAATAAACTACGCGGCATTATCAATGTCTGTGCCGTCAAGGCGCCCGGTTATGGTGATCGACGTAAGGCTATGCTCGAAGACATCGCTATCCTTACAGGCGGCAAGGCTGTCTTCAAAGACCTCGGTGTCGAACTGGACAGTATAACTGTGGCTGATCTCGGCAGTGCCGCCAA
The DNA here is from genome assembly GCA_030636065.1 of Sedimentisphaerales bacterium. Next base: position 3,694 of record DAOVXR010000178.1, read on the forward strand.
GGTTACTGTTGATGCGGATGATACCGTAATTATCCAGGGAGGCGGTAAAAGCAAAGCCGTCCAGACACGTATCGAACAGATACGACGTGAGATCGAAACCACTACAAGTGATTACGACCGCGAAAAACTACAGGAACGGTTGGCGAAACTTGCCGGCGGAGTAGCGCAGATCAATGTCGGAGCCGCGAGCGAAGTAGAAATGAAGGAAATCAAGGCCCGTGTCGAAGATGCACTACATGCTACACGAGCAGCTATCGAAGAAGGAATTGTACCCGGTGGAGGCGTAGCCCTGATTCGTTGTCGCGAGGCAGCTCTGAACCTGCGTCTTAAAGGCGATGAAAAAACCGGTGCTAAAATCGTATATGAAGCCCTGAAAATGCCTGCCTGTCAGATTGCCATCAACGCCGGTGAAGAAGGCAATGTGGTGGTCAATAAAATTATCGCAGGCAAGGGCGGGTTCGGCTTTAACGCCGACAAGCTCATTTTCGAGGACCTGTTCAAGGCAGGTATCATCGATCCCACCAAGGTTGTTCGTTCGGCCCTGAGTAATGCCGCGAGTATCGCCGGTCTTCTTTTGACCACCGATACGATTATTACCGACAAACCCAGCGATGATGAAGCCGCGGGTGGTGGTATGCCGCCTGGCATGGATGGCATGGGCGGAATGGGCGGTATGGGTGGAATGCCTGGTATGATGTAGAAGGAAGGCCTCCATTGCTGCAATCGGTTAAAGAGCACCTCTCTGAAATACAGAGAGGTGGCACCCACTTAACTCAATATAAAACATAAAATAAACAATTAAAAATTAAAGAAAACAGAAGAAATACAGAAAACAGGAGTTGTAATAATGAGTATCAAGCCGTTGGACGACAGAGTATTGGTAAAACAAAGTGACGCAGAGGCAAAGACCGCCGGTGGAATCGTAC
>DAOVXR010000263.1 GCA_030636065.1 Sedimentisphaerales bacterium
GGAACAATCTATATGTACTGGACTAATTGTCTGATCCCTACTATCAAGGAGGTACCCGCCGACGCCGAGGTTCCTTCACATCGATTAATGATACGTGCCGGCTTAATACGCAAACTTGCCAGTGGCACTTACACTTATTTGCCGTTGGGCTGGCGTTGCCTGCAGAAGGTTATTGCCATTGTCCGGACGGAAGTTGATGCCGCCGGCGCTTTGGAAATTCTTATGCCCTCTGTGCAGCCGATGGACCTTTGGCAACAGACCGGTCGGGACGTCGATTATGGCGAAACCCTCGCGCACTTTACGGACCGCCACGGCCGGCAGAACGTCCTCGCGCCAACCGCCGAGGAGGTTGTTACTTATATCGCGGCCGGTGAGATCAATTCTTATAAGCAACTGCCCGTTAATTTGTATCAGATCAGTTTTAAGTTTCGTGACGAATTTCGTCCGCGTTTCGGTGTTTTGCGTTCGCGCGAGTTTATTATGAAGGACGCCTACAGTTTCAACGCAACAACCGAAAGCCTCGATGAATCATACAAGGGTATGTACGCGGCCTACTGTCGAATATTTTCACGTTGCGGTCTGGACTATGTAATTGTCGAGGCTGAGTCCGGCGAGATGGGGGGTTCGGGGTCTCATCAGTTCACGATACCTTGCGAAACAGGCGAAGACATCATTGTGCATACTGAAGACGGCTCTTACGCCGCCAATATCGAAAAGGCTGCCGTTGACGCCGTCCCCAAACAAACCGCTACGGATGAAACGCCGCCTATGGAGGAGGTTCACACTCCTGGCGTGGGCAGTATCGAAGCGGTCTGCGAGTTTCTGAAAACCAGGCCGGAAGAAATGATAAAGACACTGATTTATTCGACTGAGGACGAGACAGTCGCTGTTCTAATCAGGGGCGATCACGAAGTCAACCAGGAAAAACTCACCCAGGCTGTGGATGGCAAACATATCGAATTGGCCGGAGAGGGTACGATTGAAAAGGTATCTAATGCCGCCGTGGGGTTTGCCGGGCCGATGGGCCTGAGCGAGAAGGGCGTCAAATTGCTTATCGACCATACCGTTGCCGCGATGGCCGTGGGCGTAACAGGCGCCAACAAAACCGATTGTCATATCAAAAATGTCGTGCCCGGCCGTGACTTTCCGCTTGAGGGCAATAATATTCTTGTTACCGATATTCGCAACGCCGTTGAGGGCGACAGCTATGACAACAAACCACTGTTGTTTAAGCACGGCATCGAGGTCGGCCAGGTATTCAAGCTCGGCACTAAGTATAGTAAAAAACTCGGCGCTAAATTTCTGGACGAACAGGGTCATGAACAACCCTGCCTTATGGGTTGTTACGGTATTGGTATCAATCGTATTTTGGCCTCGGCCATCGAGATCGGCCACGACAAAGACGGTATTATATGGCCGATCAGCATAGCTCCTTTCGAGGTGTTGATTACCTCGCTCAACCAGGACGACGAACAGGTCGCCCGGGCCGCCGGCAATATTTATAACCAGCTTCGCGATAAGAATATCGAAGTTTTGCTTGATGATCGTCCTTTACGCGCCGGCGTCAAGTTCAAGGACGCGGATTTGATAGGTATCCCGATTCGCGTTACGGTTGGAAAGAAAAGCCTTGCTGACGGTAATGTTGAGATTAAGTTGCGCCGTGAATCGGACCGCCAAAGTGTCTCGGTCGATAAGGCTGCCCAACATACCGAAGAGCTTGTAAAACAATTATACGACGAACTGAATTCATAAAGCGGGTCAGGCCGGAATGGGACATATTACACCACAACAATTAGTTAAGCTCATCGTCGGAATGCTTGCCGGGGACAGGGCCTTGTTTGCCCGCGCCGAGGATGAGATGCGAAACCTTTGGGGCAATATGGATATCAGCAGTGAGGTCATGCCGTTCACATACACGAATTATTATCAGAAGGAAATGGGTTCGCTTCTTTGGCGCAAGTTCGTTGCTTTCGAGAAACTAATCGATCCGGGCCGGTTGGCTACTATCAAGCAGCAAAGTAACGAACTGGAAAAGCGATATGCCAAAAACAACGAGACTAAGGAGCCGGGCATCCTGCGTTCGGTTAATCTCGACCCCGGCTATATAGACCTGAGTAAGCTGGTATTGGCCTCGACTAAAAACTATTCGCATCGTATTTATATCGGCGATTCCATATATGCCGAGGCCACATTGCACTATCACAAAGGCAACTGGCAATCCTGGCCGTATAGCTATCCCGACTACGCTTGCGGAGACTACAGCGATTTTTTCAACCGCGCCCGTAAAAAACTAATGGAGCAGTCTCTTTAATGCTAAACTTTCCGGGTGGCACCTTTCTGTATTTCAGAGAGGTGTTTTTTGACGAATTTAAATTATTCGTCATTAGTGTTTCTATAAACATCAATGCCATAACGGAGCCTCGCTCATCGCTGAAACAAAATATCTGTTTATCTTGTTTGCGATCACCTTTATCTGTTCATTGATATTGACGGTATTGGTACGGCGTTGGTCGTTGCGCCACGGTTTTGTCGATCTGCCCGGCGGCCACAAAACACATATTGCTCCTGTTGCTCTTGGCGGCGGTATCGTAATCTTTTGGGTAACCATGCTTCCTATAATCGGGGCGTTAATAATGGGGTTGTTATGGCAGCGGCACGGTGCGCCTGATTACCTGCCTGAAATCCTGTCTATCCACCTGCCCGGTTTAATCAGCCGTCGAAAGATGCTTATAGCGTTTTTCCTTGCTGCCGCCATATTGCATATTATGGGCCTTATCGACGACAAGAAGCATCTGGGTCCCTCGCTGAAGTTGTTGGTTCAGATTGCCGCGGCTTCTGTTTTGGCAACGCTTGGCGAAATACGTTTTGATTTCTTTATTCCTTATCCGTTCGTAGCTGTTGTTTTGTCTGTTGTGTGGATGGTCGTCATCATCAACGCCTTTAATTTTCTCGACAATATGGACGGCCTCTCGGCTGGGATCGGAATCATTTGCGCCGCTATGATTTTGTGTGCGGCCCTGAGTAGCGGCCAGGTATTTGTAAGCGCCCTGCTTGTGATATTGATTGGTACGTTAGGCGGCTTTCTCGTTTTCAACTTTGCCCCTGCCAAAATCTTTATGGGTGATGCCGGTTCTTTACTGGTGGGCCTTCTTATTTCGGTAGCCACTATCCGGACTACTTACTTCCACCAGCAGGATCGGGCCGGTATGTGGTTCAATACGCTTATGCCCTTGATTGTTTTGGCCGTGCCGCTTTACGATTTTCTCAGTGTTACTGTTTTACGATTGGCGCAGGGTAAGAGTCCTTTTGTTGGTGACCAGCAGCACTTTTCTCACCGCCTTGTAAAGCGTGGCATGTCCCGGCGTCAGGCGGTTGTTA
>DAOVXR010000244.1 GCA_030636065.1 Sedimentisphaerales bacterium
AAATTCGTTCGGGGCCCCAGACAGTCAAATTGCCCCGACCCTCCGGCCGAAACGGCCCCAATTTGTCTGTCTGCCCAAACGATTTTTCTCTCGATTTTTACGAAATTTCAATCATTTTGGCATTTGTTGTTGTTGCACTTCAGATTAAAATCTACTTTGTGTCCTTTACGTAGCCTCTCAGCAACACGCCGGAGAAACGCCTTTTTCGCAACAACAACCAGCCGCGATGATTATGCCGGTTGCTTAAAAGCGATAAACTCCAGTCAGCCGCAGGCTGACTGCTCTTGAATGATTTTCTACCAACTTTTTTGGATGAGAACCTCTTTTATAAAAATTCTTCGATCCCCGCCCTACGTTTCGTCTGCTGATTTTATCTCCGGTGGTATTATGGGACGGACGGTTAAGAATCTCCGAAATTATCATTTTATAAATCACATTTCACCCCACTTTATACCAGTATTTACCAGCTTTATGTCAGTCGAGCGTTCCCTTCGCGTCCCATAAGGACATATCCCTTTTATTATCTAAAGTCCCCTATATTTACAGGACGATGAGAACCCTGCAGAAATGGTTGTTAAATTTATGTTAAGGGAGCCTGTGTATTCGTTTGGAGTTGATAATAAAAAAAAGCATAAACAACTTTAATGCGAATCGAGTAAAGGGGTAGCCTATGGCCTGACAAGTTTTTGAATCGCGTAACGCAGAAACGTGATTCGACTATGTAACTTGTACTAAAACAAAATAAATACTCTCGTGCCTGTGGCTTTGACAAAATAACGGGTTAATAAGGGGCAATTGTCAAACCTGGCCCATCAAAATAAGCATTAGGCACAACAAACCCTGTAGGAGGTTTTCAAGATGAGTAGAATAAACACCAATGTGGCAGCCTTAGTTGGCTCTCGAGTACTAAATCAAAACAATGTAGCTCTCAACAAATCGTTGGAAAGGCTAAGCACCGGTCTTCGCATCAATAAAGGTGCTGACGATCCGGCGGGTCTGATTGCGTCCGAGAATTTGCGTAAGCAGATCAGCGGAACTGAAACCGCTATCAAAAACGCGGAACGTGCCGTTACAATTATCGGAACTGCTGAAGGGTCTCTCACTGAAATCAGTAATATGCTGGTCGAATTGCAGGGCCTTCTTGGCGAGGCGGCCAATACCGGTGGTATGAGCGAAGAAGAAATCGAGGCCAATCAACTCCAGGTTGACTCGATCCTGAATACCATCGACCGTATCTCCAACTCCACCGAGTTCGAAGGTATGAAACTGCTCAACGGCAACAAGGCCTACTCAACCAGTACAGTGAGCGCCGCCAAAATCGACGAACTGACCATCAATGCCGCCAAGCTTATCGACGGTGCGACTATGACTGTAGTGGTCAACAGGACCAGCGCAGCCGATACCGGTGTGCTCTATATGAGCGGTGCCGGTCTGGCGGCCAGTGGTATGACCATTAAAATCGGTTCCGGCCGTGGTACCACGGAGCTTACCTTCGCCGGTTCCACCGCCCAGGCCAGTATCAATACGGCCATCAACGCGGTTAAGGAAATTACCGGCGTCTCGGCTGCCGTTTCCGGCAGCTATATTAAGATGCGTAGTGTGGACTTCGGCTCCAGCGCCTATGTCAGTGTGGAAATTCTCAGTGGAAATGCTACCGGGGCCGGCTTGAAAGTGCAGGAGGCAGCCGGCGGCGCCCATACAGCCGATGCCAAAGACTATGGTGTAAATGCTACGGCGACTGTCAATGGTGCTTCGGCTACTGCGGACGGTAAAAAGTTGACTATTCGTACTTCCATGCTGGATGCCGAGATGGAACTGGATGCTACGGCTGCACTGTCGGCAGTTGACTGGTCCGCCACATTCGGTATTACATCCGGTGGTGCTGATTTTGCACTCGGGTCTACTGTTGATGCTATCGGATTGGAATCAATTGGTATCCAGAATGTGGCTACCACCTCTTTGGGTAATTCTACGGATGGTTACTTAAGCACCCTTAAGAGCGGTGGCGCCCAGGTACTCACCGGCGATAATCTCTATACCGCCCAGAAGATCGTTAGTTCCGCCATTAAGGATATTTCCAAACTTCGCGGCAGGCTTGGTTCGTTCCAGAAGAACACCCTTGGTTCGACCATCAATTCACTCCGGATAACAAATGAAAATCTTAAGGCTGCTGAATCCGCGGTCCGCGACACCGACTTCGCCACCGAAACGGCGAACATGACTCGTACGCAGATTCTTGTGCAGGCCTCGACTACCGTGTTGGCTCAGGCCAACTATGCCCCGCAGAGTGTACTGGCCTTGCTGGGTTAGTTTGATGTGCAATAAAGTCTCTATGAGACGACGGATGGGACGGGTTCCTGTCTGGCATGACGTGCCCACGTGTGTCAGACAGGATCCGTCCTTTTTTCTATGTACTTCCGCAATGAGAAAATTGCGTGGGGTAAGACCTGGAAGAATTGTAACTATTCAGCCGTGTGCAATAGACGAGTTTTCTCATTAGCACCGGACTTCAGTCCGGTGTTGGGGGTCTCGCCGAACGCCTTTTTCAACCGTTTCAACGTTTTTTTACACATGACTGAACGCTTACGAAGAATTTAATGATTTAAGACAAGAGGGGCCGGGAAACCATGCTTAAGCATGCCACCAGTCGTTAAACGGCGGGCTATGCCCGCCCTGCTTTTTGTCTTTGCGTAATTTTTATCGGACCCTCCGGTTTTAGTTAATTTCCCCCCTGCTTTTTTTTCTGTTTTTTTGGATGTTGCCACGTCTTCTTTCTCAATATTTCTACGTCCCATAAGAGTATTTTTAAAATATTATCGCCCTTACTAAAGTTTTTACTGTCCCTATGACGAAAGACTCAAAGCAACGGGCGTTGTTAAAGAAAAGGCGAACAATTCCGGGTTGGTCGCTTCAGCAACAATGCTTTTTGAGAGTCAGAGACGATGACTCACGGAAGAGTGCCGGGATCGCATGTGGCCTGATTAAAAGGACACAGCCGGCTGTGAAACGGAATTTGCAACGGAGTTGCTGCCCCTTTCACTTAATCGCAGTGGTGATTCCAAAAGCCGCGGTGATTCAAGTTTTTGTCGCATGACTGTCTATCATATGACTGTCTGCTACACGCTGGTCGATTTTATCGGCCTGGTGCTGTCGTGAGGTGGAACCCACCACGCATCTCAAGCTATTCCAGTAGTAAAAATTTAATATGGACTCGGGGTTGGTTTGTGTACTTTTGATCAAATCAATCCAACAGAACAATCTGATGTGCTGGTGGCAAGGACGGCGAAATGGCTTCATTTCGCGTCGCCACATGTCAGAAAGCGGTTCGGCCAACCGGCTGAACCAGGTAGGCTAATTGGATCCGACAGACCGATTCCAGGACGTGTAGTTGTGGTTAAGGTTACGGTCTGCAACAGAGGCGTGAAATAATACGCTCGCCTTGTCACGGAGGATAAGCCATGTCACGTATAAATACGAACATCGCTTCTATGAACGCGATCACTAAGTTGGTCGCAAACAATCAGGATTTAACAACGAGACTTCAGAGATTGT
>DAOVXR010000286.1 GCA_030636065.1 Sedimentisphaerales bacterium
ATCCTTTTTCCAGTAGCTTGCGATATGGACCATCGGTCCGCTCTGGGCGTTGGTGAGGACAGTGTCCGAGTCGCGCTGGCTCTGAAAAAAGTAATAGGAGAACTTGGGCAGCCGAAAAATGTCCATAGGTCCGGATGATTCGATGCTGTCGTGATAGCCACGGTTATAATCGAACATTACCCACAGTCCGTCACCGACGGCGGGGGTCGAGAGATTGTCGTTGAACGCTTCCTGGAAATTCATCGCCTGCTGAAGTAGTCGCTTTTGGCCAAAGCCGCGTAATTGACGGCTGCTGCGTTCCTCTTTTTTGAGATTTTTGAACCCCGGCTGATCGAGACCGGCATTTTGTGAGTAATATTCCCAGTCGCCGTATTCGCTGATTATACAGGCTTTATCGGCGTTTTTGTAATTATGACAGCCGCCGTGTTGGCGGGCCTGGATAAATACGTCGTATTGGTCATCCACCCAGCCGCAGGTATAGCACTGCTCGCCGGGGTATTCCTCGTGGGCGATCCGATGAGTTTGCAGGATGAATTCATCATCCATCTTAGTTTCATTGAGAGAAACTTCCCAAAGGATTACACAGGGATGATTGCGGTCACGGCGGATTATATCGCGGCAATTCTGAAGGCTTATTTCCCGAAAGGTTTTTCCGCCCATGAACTGCCAACCGGGAATACAGTTCATAACCACCAGTCCCAGTTCATCACAGGCGTCCATAAACGCCGGCGAGTGTGGATAATGGGAAAGACGGATATAATCGAACCCCGCGTCCTTGATCTTGCGGGCGTCACGGTACTGAGCGTTGTCCGACAAAGCATAACCGATATATGGGTACTCCTGATGACGGTTTGTGCCGCGCAGATACATTCTTCGGCCGTTAATGCGGAAACCATCTGACGCGCCGAAAGAGATATGACGAATCCCGATTCGCGTTTCAACCGAATCAACCGGCCCGGACTCGTCCGCCACAATGGTATGAACCGTATATAGGTAAGGGTGGTGCGGATGCCACAGCCCTGGATTATCGATTGTTATCTGCCGGACAAAGTGATGATCGGCTCCGGAGGCAAGTTCAACATGCTTCCAGACCTCTGTGTTCACCGGTTGACCTTCGTGGTTGATGAGTAGAGACATAACCTTACACTGTTTAGAGTAGGTGTGTTCATTGATAACATGCACCTTTATCTGAACCTTGGCTGAGTCGCCTGAAACATTGGAACTGGTAATAAAAACACCACCACCGCCTACTTTGTCGGCATAAACCGCGTTGGTAATGTGGAGCTTGTCCGTAATACGCATATTAACATTACGGTACAGCCCCCCGTACATGCAGAAATCGAGCTTCTTAAGCGGCTTGCCTGGTGGAACATCAGGATTATCCCTGTTGTCCAACCTGATGCTGATCAGGTTGTCGCCCCCATATTTAACCTGTTTGGTGATGTCGATTGTGAAAGGAAGATAACCGCCATGATGTGTCTTTATATGTCTGCCGTTAAGCCAGACATCTGCGACCTGCATGGCTGCTCCGAAATCGAGAAACAGCTTGCGCCCCTTGTGTGCGTTATCAACTTTGAACCGTTTTCGATACCAGCATATCCCCTGCCACTGATCGTTCACTACCAGCGGTTCGATTCTCGGCGTATGGGGCAGGCTCACTTTGTGCCACTTGTCATCGTTAAATGTCAACTGATGTGCGTCTTGTTTGTCGTAACGCAGAAATTTCCATCCGTAATTGAAACTAACCTCGGTGCGAAGATGTTGATCTCTCTCACCCATCTTAGCAGTACCCTCCACGGACCAGACAGATAAGACAGCACAGGAAAAAGCAATTCCTGCAATAAGTACACATTTCATTCTCATGTTACATTCCTCTAATTGACGCCAGCGCCAAAGCCTCAAGATGTCTTGCTTATTCATTACTTTGATGTAACCGCAAAAAGTGCCGAGCGACCATTATTATAGTGCTGACACGTGGGTCAAAGCCCCACTTCCTTTCAATCTTCGCGAATCCCGATTTTCCAAATGCCTTTTTCAAGAAACGCTTCTATGGTTTGGCGATTTGCTTTATTTATCAAATTAGAATGCGATACTTTATACTTTTTTGCATATTCGGCAAGCGTTACAATGTGCGCGCCTTCCAGATACGCAAGTCTCTTGTGATAACTATTTGTAAGCGATTTGCCGACTATTTCCTCCATGATTTTTGCAGTGCCTTTTGCGTCAAACTCATTAAACGCTTCGTAATACATTTTTCTGTCGAGGACTTTAATATTCATCGGCACAAAGCCTTCTCGTATAAGCAAATAATTGTTTATGACTCTTCCGATACGGCCATTACCATCGACAAATGGGTGCGTGTATTCGAATGTAAGATGCAACAGTGCGATACGCTTTATAATATTTTCATGGCTGTTTGCGTTATAGACCGCAAGCATTTTCTCCAGTCTTCCTACTATTTCTTTTGGGTCTGGTGCTATGTGGTTGGCAACCCTGACCCACTCATCGTCTTTGCGAAATCTTCCGGCAATATCATCAGCGATATTTGATATAAGCATTTTGTGAAGCGACAGAATAACCTCAAGAGTGAGCTCCTGTTCCTTAGCTTTTATATCAATATAAGAAACCACCCGCGAGAGGTTTTTGGCTTCGAAAATTTCTCTTTCGGTTACATACCTGTCCAAGTTTATTTGTAAAAGGATTTTCTCTGTTTCTTCAAGAGTAAGAGTACTGTTCTCTATGGCGTTAGAGTTATACACCTGCTCGGCAATCTCTGCTTCACTCAATATTTTTATAAGCGATTCTTTACCGATAGACGCGGCATAATAGCGTTCTCTCAAACGATGGATTATATTGAAAATATGCAATACTTTTGCCATAGCTACACTATATGCTTTTTCACTCTTTTGTCAATATAAGCGTGAAAATCTATAAAAAACCGGTGTTTTTCACGGTTTTGACCTGTAAATCCCCCTCAGTGTCAAGGGGCGCTGAAAACCGGCCATAGTGGGGCGCTATAAAACCGGCCAAATTTGAATAGTTAAAACGATTGCCTTTGTTAATCTGGGTAAAAAACAGATTAGTGGAGGCTCAAAATGGCGAACTATTTGAAGAT
>DAOVXR010000294.1 GCA_030636065.1 Sedimentisphaerales bacterium
GATATTAAGGGACTCTACACCCATCGGATATGTTCCCCGCCTATGCGAGGGCATATTCTACATCGGGGGTTAGGAGGACTTTTTCAGAGTGCCTGAACCATTTTTACCCGGAATCGCTCGGCTTGAGCGGATATTCAATCGCTGTTCGCTACCCGGTGGCCCGACACACAAAAAGCAACAATTGCGGCATTGTAAAGGAATTCAACTAATAAAGGAATAGAAAAATAGTTCAACTTCGAAAAAGTTAGTCAGCATAGGCTAAAGCCCATTCTGCAGGGATAATGACGAATTAAGAAACCAGAATGAGGAATCAATAACGAAATCCCAATGACGAATAATAGAAAATCGCCATCGCCTGTCCTGCTGGACAGACGCTGCCACCCATCGGTTTATATCCGCGGGGTATCATTTCGCAAGGTGAGACTATTTGTAACATCTTGTGGATAATGAGCTTACGAAATATACAACAGGGTATTTTTACCTGAAATAAGTATAACTTCGAAAAAGTTGGCAGATATTGACGCCAACACCATAAGTTCAGAGAAAATCGCGAGGGTTAAGAATCTACCTACAAGACTATTATTTTTTTATGGCGTTATTAACCGACTTGTTTCCTATTTTTACATTTGCAACAGCTCTACCATAGACATCTCGCGCAACAGTATCAACAGTAACTTTTTTGCCTTGTATCATATTTATTAGTTTTTTCGTGGCTACCGAGCCCGCTCTTGTACCTTTTTCGGGCGCATCTACATTTGCAAGCCTTACAGAATGTTTGCGACTTTTGGTCATAAATGTATCTCCATCAATAACTTTTGTTACTGTTTCTTTTTTCTTTGACATAGTAAAACTCCTAATTTAGATAGTAAACCAATAATATACACCTGATTACTTGTTGGATTTTAGAATTATTGACAGATCACTAATTTTATGGCTATTTTATCATCACATGTTTAGCTACATCCGTGGGAGGCGCCGCAGTTGTGGCAGCGGTAGCAGTTGCCGTTACGGACGGTGATAGAACCACAAACGTCGCAGACAGGCGCGTCAGACTGAAAATGGGTGAACTGCCGGTTAAAAGTTTGTATCTGCAGGCCACGAGAGTCAGTTTGAGAATCGGCCTGAGAATCAGCTTGAGAGTCGATTTCCGGGCCGGAGTGATGGACTATGTCGATAAGCTCACCAATGCGGTTGCTGATATGTCCGAGCTTTTCACCTTTGTTGGTTTTTGTACCCTGGTCCGCGTTGCCGTTTTTCGGCCAGAGCGGTTGGACAGACTCCGGCTTGGCGCCGTTGCGGTTAGGGACGTTGGCCTCGCGGTAGCCGGGCAGAAAAGTCATGCCCAGCCATCGCGCGATATAATCGATAAGGCTTTTGGCAATTGGAATATCGCGGTTACTGGTCATGCCGGACGGCTCGAACCGGGCGTGACTGAATTTATCGACCAGCGTTTCCATCGGTACGCCGTACTGCAGCGCCATCGAGATACATGTACCGAAAGCGTCCATCAAACCCCCGACGGTGCTGCCCTCCTTGGCCATGGTGATGAATAATTCACCCGGGGTTCCGTCCTCATACAAGCCCACCGTCAGGTAACCTTCGTGGCCGGCCACGTCAAATTTGTGGGTAATGCTGCGCCTCGTCTGGGGAAGACGAATACGCTGGGGCCGGCGCTCGATTGTCCCATTGTTATCCGCGACAGTCTTCGCGGAATCATTATTTTCAGTCTGAGCGGCACGGTCGGTTTTTTCAGTGCCACTATCCTTTGTGGTCGAAAGCGGCTGCGAACGTTTTGAGCCGTCGCGATAAACGGCCAGAGCCTTGAGTCCCTGCTTCCAGCCGGTCATATAAGCGGTTTCGATCTGGTCGGTAGTGGCCTCATGGGGCATATTAACCGTCTTACTGATGGCGCCGGAGATAAACGGCTGAACGGCGGCCATCATCTTGATATGTGCAAGATAATGGATACTGCGTTTGCCCTTGGCAGCCTTAAAGGCGCAATCAAAAATAGCCAAGTGTTCCGGTTTAAGTGCCTCGGCGGTTTCGATAGTGTCATCTTCTTCGATACAATTAACAATCGTCCGAATCTGGTCCGGATTATAGCCCAGTTGTTTCAAAGCCATTTTAACGGTATTGTTCACAATCTTGAGCATGCCGCCGCCGGCAAGCAGTTTATATTTAACCAACGCGATGTCCGGTTCGATGCCGGTGGTATCGCAGTCCATCATAAATCCGATTGTGCCGGTAGGCGCCAGAACAGAGGCCTGGGCGTTGCGGAAGCCATAGCGGCTGCCGTCGATATATGCCTGTTCCCAACAATCGCGAGCCGCCTTGAGCAGATCGTCAGGGCACAGTTCCGGATCGATATCGCCTACGGCCTGGCGGTGCAGATTGATAACATCGAGCATTGGCTCGCGGTTAAGTTCGAATCCGTCAAACGGACTCGACGAGCGTGCCAGTTCGGCACTGACGATATAAGCGGTGCCGGTCATAACAGCGGTAATCGCCCCGGCCAGTGCGCGGGCCTCATCGCTGTCGTACGGTAGCCCAAGCGACATAACCAGCGAACCAAGATTCGCATAGCCCAGCCCAAGAGGACGAAACTCATGTGAATTACGGGTGATTTTCTCGTCGGGGTAACTGCCGTGATCAACGAGCAACTCCTGAGCGATAATCAGAATGCGTATGGCCCTGCGAAAACTCTCGACATCGAAACTGCCGTCATCCCGGCGGAACCTCATCAGGTTCAGACTGGCCAGGTTGCAGGCCGAGTCGTCCAGAAACATGTACTCACTACATGGGTTACTCGCGTTGATCCGGCCGCTGCGGGGACAGGTGTGCCAGTGGTTGATAGTAGTGTCATACTGCATGCCCGGATCGCCGCAGATTCTGGTACCATCGGCAATCAGGTTCATCAACTCACGGGCTTTATACGTATCAACCTGCTCATTAGTGGTAACCGCTATGGTGCTGAATTCGCTGTCGCTTTCCACCGCCTGCATAAATTCATCCGTAACGCGGACCGAGAGATTGGCGTTCTGGAACATAATACTGGAATA
>DAOVXR010000324.1 GCA_030636065.1 Sedimentisphaerales bacterium
CTGTCCTTTCCATATAGGTGTTAATTGATATACCAACAATGGCAATTTTTTTGTGCAACAATTTGATTAACCGTTAAGTATAACGTAATTTGGTGGTGAGAAAAAACATAAAATTGGCTATCCCGGCAAAACGTGGATATTATCCGTATGTAACACAACAATTAAATCGGAATTATGTTCGGCTTTCAGTTCGGCAAAAGCCGTGCGCGGAAGATGGGCCACCAGATCGAATGGACCTTTCAAATCCATTCTAACATAGTTGCCACGGTCGTGTGCGCGAATCAACTTAACAGGAAATTCGTTGTTTTTTCCGTATCGGGACGGCCCCGGCTTTACAAGAAGCACGTCTTCCGGACGAATCATAAATGTTATCAGACCCTGATGTTGGCCCGGTACCGCCAGTTGGGCCGAGCCGCAATGGACTATGGTACCTTGCGAAGACGGGACCGACTGCACGGCCTGGCCGCGGAATAGATTCTCGCAACGCATAAAACGAGCGACAAATTCATTACGCGGCCGGCGAAACAACTGCCCCATTGAGCCGACCTGCTGTAAAGTGCCCTGGTGCAAAATTCCGGCCTGATCCGCTACCGAAAATGCTTCTTCCAGGTCGTGGCTGATATGGATAGTAGTCAGACCAAGTCGGCGCTGGATACGGTACAGTTGGGCACACACGTCCTGCCGGGTGGCCTCGTCCAGTGCACAGACCGGCTCGTCAAGCAGCAAAACCTTCGGCTGCAAAACCAGGGCCCGACTCAAGGCTACGCATTGCCTTTCACCGCCGCTAAGACCGTTAATACTACGCGTCAACAGGTGGCTTATGCCCAGCATTTCCGCGGTATGGACGACCTTACTCGAAATTGTTCTACGATGAATTCCGTGAGCACGCAAGCCGAAGGCGATGTTACGCTCGACAGACAAATGCGGAAAGAGAGCGTAGTCCTGGGGCACATATCCGATATTGCGTGTACGAGGTTCAAGATCGGTAACGTCGCGTCCGTCAATGCGAATCCGTCCCGACTCAATCTGTTTGAGACCACAAAGACAGACCAAAAAAAGACTTTTGCCCGATCCCGGCGGACCCAACAAGACAAAATACTGTCCCTGTTCTATCTCCAGACTGAATGGATGCAAACGGAAATCACCGATACGGTAAGATAGTTGATCTGTGCGAATCATAGCTTTACCAGTGCAGAGCCTCCGAGTAAGCGAATGGTTGACAGGGCAATAAGAGCCACGAAGATCAGCAATAATGCCACCGCTAAAGCCACCTCGAGATTACCGACGGATTGCTCCAGAAAGATGGTGGTACTCAAGACTTCGGTTCGACCTCGGAAGGAGCCGACAAAGATCATCAGAGGACCAAAAAGACCGAACGCCCTGGCCCAGGTCAAAATGCCGCCGGCAATAATACCGTTCAGGGCCAGCGGCAGCGACACCCGCCGAAAACTGCGCCAGTGGGTGCAGCCCAGGGTCAGTGCCACATTCTCGTAACGCCGATCAACATCATCAAAAGCGGTTTTAGCCAAACGTATAGCGAAACTGGCGGAAACCACAAATTGACAAAGCACGATTCCACGGGGTTGAAAAACAAATTCAAGGTGCAGGTCTTCCTGTATCCATTTGCCTAAAGCCGTTTGAGAAAAAAACACCAGCAGGGTAAGACCCGCTACAAGCGGAGGAAAAACAATAGGTAAATCCACAATGGTATCGGCCAGAGTACGGCCTGGAAATCGAAAACGGCTTAGTACATATCCCATGGGAACGGCAAAAAGCAGCGACAGGGCAGTAGTGGTAAAGCTGGTCCATATACTCATCCAGAGAGCGTGACGGATGAAGGATGAAGTCAGGACGGTCAATACCGCTTTTTTGTTGACGTAGAGAACGTCGGCAATTATTAACAACAGCACAATAGCAACAAAAACGGCGACAAAGAAAAACCCTGCCGCAGCAAAGACGCGATCACGCCAGCCTCGCACCGGATAGTTTGTTCCTGTTTTTACCTTAATATACCCATCCCCTTGCTTATGCTTTACATAAGCTACGCATAGGCATGCCACCCATTTTTTAGCCGTTACAGAATATCAAAGTCTCCTGATTGTTCGATTCCTATTTTATAGTGGCGACTCAACGCTGTAAAGGTGTTTTCTAAAGATGGCTTGTCCCTGTTCGGAAACGGTGAATTCCACAAACTTCTCGGCCAACTCTTTATTCCCGGTGAATTTCAGCACACCTATATCCACGGTGGAGATCACATTTTTCTCAACAGGGATAGGAATTTCCTCGCCGTATTTGCTGTAGTATCGTGCTACCGCGTCCCAGACGATAACCACGTCGAGTGCTTGCGCTTGTATTTGCATTCCTAACTCATTGACCGTCAGAGACTGGAATTTGAGATTCTTTTCGACGTCCACCCATTGTATGTTGTTTTTGGCAAATATTTTTTTGCATTTTCTGCCTATGGCACAGGCCTTCTCATCACCCAGGCCTAATTTAAGGCCGGGTTTGAGTAAATCCTCCAAACCGGAGATA
>DAOVXR010000043.1 GCA_030636065.1 Sedimentisphaerales bacterium
CCCTTTTTGCGCCCGGACCAGTCCAAACCGTCATAAAGAGATTTGTCATACACGAAATTGTAGTCGGTTTTGCCGCGATATTGTTTAATACCGAAATCATTAACATTACTGCATGCGCTGTTTCCGTTACAGACATAGTAACCAGCCTGTTTGAAATACTCCGGCAGGAGCTTGATCTGGCTGGGCAGATTGATTGGGAATTGTCCGCGTGAGCTGCGATGGTTATGAGCGCCGATGGTCGTCTGGTACATGCCCGTAATCATGGCTGAGCGGCTGGGCGAACAGACCGGCGAGGTAACGAAGCAATTGGTGAACATCGCTCCCTGGCCGGCCAGGCGGTCGAGGTTAGGCGTCTTAATGGTCGTTTCTCCGTAACAACTCAGGTGCGGCGACATATCCTCGACCATAATCCACAGAATGTTCGGTTGTTTGGCTGTTTCTTTTGCGTTACCGGCAGCTTTCGGCAGCAGTAGCGACGCGAGGCCGGCGGCGGACATATTCATAAAAGTACGTCTGTTCATTGTTGGCAATCTCCTGATATTAGGGATAGTTGAGTAGGTACATATTTCGCAACGTGCCCGCATTGTAACATT
This sequence comes from Sedimentisphaerales bacterium, assembly GCA_030636065.1. Next base: position 594 of record DAOVXR010000043.1, read on the forward strand.
TAAAGCTTATGACATCAAGAGGTGATATTATACTCATTCCGGGAAAAATACCATTGCAATTGATTTGTGGTAGTCTTATAATACAATCGAGATGATGTACTTTGCTCGCAAATATGTTTTAGTCCTGGCTGTCGGAGAACGGCTCTATTCACAACGACTATTATGAGCGGGCCGACGCCGATAAAAACGGCAAAGTGAACCTGCTCGATTTCGCAATGTTGGCATCCAATTGGCTGGATGTTATCTGACAAGGTTCAGGACATCGTAACGCGTTATTTAGGATTGGTGTATGTGCAGAATGCGTTTGACCCAGTTGTTGAAGTCATCGGAGAGGGTGTAGATGACCGGTACGATCAGGAGGCCCATACCGCCGCCGGCGATGAGGCCGCCAATCTGGACCATGGCCATCGGTGCACGCATCTCACCACCCCAGCCCATACCCATAGCCAGCGGAATCATCGCAACAACCGTGGTAAGGTTTGCCATGAGAATCGGGCGAAGGCGCGTAGAGCCGGACTCGATAATGGCATCATGACGGCTTTTGCCGCGGCGGCGTAAGGTATTAACGTAATCCAATACAATAATACTGTTGTTAATGACAAGACCGACCAGCATAACAATAGACATAATCGAAAAAATCGAAAAAGTACCGCCCATAAGAAACAGGCTGAAAAGCACTCCGATCAGGCTCAACGGCAGAGAAACCATAATAATCAGAGGCTGTGTGAACGATTCCAACAGAGCGGCCAGCAGCATATAAGTCAGCGAGACAGCCATAATCAGGGCCACGCCCATACGCGTGAAACTTTCCTGCATCATTTCGATTTCGCCGCCGTAGAAGATATTAATGTCAGGGTATTCGGCCAATAATGGTTGGATATGTTTGTCGATGTCCGCAACGACCTGGCCGGAGCTTCGGCCGCTGGCATCGCAACTGACGGTAATCATACTCTGTCGATTCTTACGAAATAGCTGAGCCGGGCCGGTGGTGTATCGGATGGCGGCCAGTTCCGGCAGGGGGATGAGTGAACCATTTCGATTCACAACGGTTACTTCTTCGACATCACCGAGAGTTTTGCGGGACTGCTCATCGGACTTGACACGGATGTCATAATTAAACGCCCCGTCGCGGTACTCACTGACGATAAGTCCTTCGAAGGTGGCCGCTACCACCTGGGTCAGGAAGCGAGTATCGACAAGGTTGTCGCGGCATTTTTCGCGGTCGGGCACAATGTGAATTTCAGGCTGGCCCAGTCGGTAGTTAGTGTCAATATCTATGGTGCCCGGTACCAGTTCAGGGTCGGACATTATCGACATTATTTTGTGGGCGAATTCATTTATACGGTTGATGTCGTCGCCCATGATTTCCAATTGGATAGGGGCCTCACCGCCGCCACCGCCGCTGATTTCCATCAGCTTGATACGCACTCCGGGGATGTGTGCCCTGGCCAGTGCCGGCCGCAGCCGGTCCATAATCTCTCTTGTGCTTAGACTGCGTTTGTCTTTATCGGTAAGTTTGACGTTTATCTGGGCGATGTTGACTGCCTGGCTCGATCCGCCGATGTCGCCGCCACTGAGTTTGCCGATGGAAGAATATATCGAGACCAGTTCGGGCAATACATTTTCCTCGGTTAATACGGATTCTGCCAATGAGGTGGCACGATCTGTTTCCTCAAAACGGGAGCCAACAGGCATTTCAAGTGTGATTACGAACTTGCCCTGATCCATATTTGTAATAAATTCGGACCCGATAAATCCGGCCAGGCGGAAGGAGCCGAACAGCAATAATATCACTAAAACAACTGAAATTGCGCGATGGCGCAGAAACCAGTTCAGAGAGTGGATATAACTTGTACGCAGATGCTGAAAGCCAAGATCAAACGCGCGGTCGAAACGCTGAAAGAGTCCGCTGCCGGCAAATTCGGTATTTTCCTTGCTGAGCAGTTTCGATGCCAACATAGGCGCTAAAGTGAAGGAGACGAACAGCGAAACTATCGTGGCAAAAACGGCGGTCAGGCCGAAGTCCTTAAAGAACTGCCCCACGATACCACCCATAAAGGCGATAGGCACAAAGACGACCACATTAGTAAGCGTGGTGCTGGCGACGGCCACGGCTATTTCGCTTGTTCCCTCGACGGCTGCCTGCCTGGAACTATGGCCCAAATGAAGATAGCGAACTATATTTTCCAAGACAAGAATGGCATTGTTGACCAGTACGCCGATAGTCATAGCAAGGCCCATCAGGCTCATCATGTTCATTGTAATACCCATCAGGTACATCAAGATAAAAGTCGCCGCGACCGAGATTGGCATAGTCAGAGAGATAATAAGAACCGCTCGAAAGCTGTGCAGAAATACGAACAGGGCGACTGCGGTCAGAACGATTCCGATCCCCATGTTTTCGAATACGTTGCGGATGGATGACTTTATCCATGTTGCCTGTTCGTCCTGAATGAGTATTTCGTAGTCGTTCGGAAGTATTTTTTTGAGTTCTTCGAGTTGTTTTCTGACTGCTGTATCGACGGCGATAGAATTTCCGCCGGCTCGTTTCTGGACGGACATGCCTACGCAGACCTTGCCGTCGGCGCGTACTCTTTCGCGTATTTCCTTGAAAGTGTCTTTGACCTCGGCAATGTCGCGCAGATATATACTACGACCACCGGGTGTCATAACCCTCAGGTTACGAATCTCATCGAGGTTGGCGAATTTCCCCCTGAGACGAATATTATATTCGCGGCTGTTTTGACTGATATGTCCACCGGGTGATTCGATATTTGCCGCGGCGACGGCGGCCACAACATCGGTAATGCTCAGGCCTTCCGAGCGGAGACGTTGCTGATCGGTCAGGATATGTATTTCGCGTTCTTCGCCGCCGATGATTGTTACCGATGCCACGTCCGGGACGGTTGAGATACGGTCCTTGATACGTTTGTCGGCCATCTGGAACACCTCCCGCAACGAGCGGGCCGCCGAGACGGACAGTTGCATAATCGGCTGAGCGTTGAAATCAAACTTCATTACAATGGGGTCATCGGCTTCTTCGGGCAACTGAGAGCGTACAAGATTGACCTTGGCCCGGACGTCCGCGGTAGCTACGTCAATGTCTGTTTCAAGATAAAACTCCGCCATAACCAGACTGAGACCCTGCTGGGATATGCTTTTGAGGTGCTTGATTCCTTCTACGGTGCTTATTTCGTCTTCAAGCTCTTTGCTGATTAGTTGTTCGACCTCGTCCGGGCCGGCCCCTTCGTAGAAGGTGGTTACGGTTACGACGGGAATCTCAATATCCGGAAAAAGCTCGCGGGCCGACTGCATGTAGCAGAAGGCGCCGATCCCCGCCATAGCCAGTATTATCATTGTTACCAGTACCGGCTTTAAGACGCTGGTTTCAATTATTTTCATAGTTTATAGTGCTCACGATTGAATTTTCCCGTTAGTACGCGGGTAAGTAACCGGCATAGTACATCAAGCCATACGCTTTTGCAATAGGGCAATATAAATCTGCGGAGGGGTGATTCGTATCTGTTTTGCCCTGGAGCTTTGGCCGACAGGACAAAGTGAATTTGCAGTGGGCTGATTACTTTATCGGAAGAGCAAAGTGAACTTACATCATAACGCCGCTTAGGTCGGCGCTGCGATTCTTTAGTCGGCACCTTCCCGCTAAACGCGGAGTTCTCCTGCCGAACGCGTAGCTCCTATGACTTTGTCAGCAAGGCAAATCAGTTGTGCAGCAGAGCAATGACTTTGTCAGCAAGACGATTCCATTATGCAGCAGGGTAATGACTTTGTCAGCAGGGCAAATCAATTCGTCAGAACGATGATTCCATTCGTCAGCAAGGCACCGCTTTAGTCATAGCTCTGATTCTTTAGTCAGCAGAGCTATGACTTAAGCGGAATTATCCCGCCGAACGCGGAGTTCCGCCGCGGGGGTTATTATTGGACCATCAGTAGCCTCTACTGCATTGCCGATGTCCAACAACCTGATTTGGTGGCCGGATAAGCATAGCAGATCGGCTTTATCAGTATTGAAACGAACGGGTAGATGAGTGGACGAGTCTTTCACCTGCTCACCTTTCTCGGCGCAGCCGCCGCAGAGGACACCTATTAATACTACTTGATGCTACCATCACCGTAAAAAGTACAATATTCCCTTTTGCTTTTAAACTTTTTTTATTAACAAAAAGTTTATTGATTGTAATCTTCCAGCCAGGCCGTTGCGAATTCTGCAAAATCAGCCAAATCAACTGTACCATCACCTCCGTACGGAGCAATGTCAGCGGTAAGACCGCCCGTAGTGTCAAGCCATTGTCCCGCCAACTCATTGAGGTCGAAGGTATCGATTATGCCATCTACAACCAGGTCGTAAGGTACAGTATTATTAAGCAGCACATTTCGGACATTATCATTTTCGGCCGTTTCCGCGACTACATCACAGGGGTCAAGTGTCAGTTGGAACTGATTGTAACCATAACCTACCTGTTCGGATAGAAGCGTCAAAGTGATTGTATGGCTTTGGCCTGGTTCAAGCGGAGCGACAGATTGGCTATCAAGGATAGTATTGGGATCATCAGCAGCAGTTAAATTACATTCAATGTCTCCCGATACCGGAATGAACCCTGTATTGACAATGTCGGCGGAAATATAAAAATTGCTGCCAAAACCGCTATCGTTAATAACAATATTTTCAATAGCGATATTCGCACCGAACATTGCAACCGATGCGGAATTATTCTGACGATCTTTATCTTCGATCTGCAATTCCGGGTCGATCACAACAATAATGTTCAATGGGTCGTCGCTTTCCGGAATAGTCCAGCTTACCGAGACAACAGTTTCGTCACCTGCGGCTAAAGCACTGCTGATTATCTGTGTCTGATCAATCTGGTTGGCAGGATCGGCCGTTTCGCCGCAATAAAATGCCACGGGAATATTATCAATAGCGGTATCACCAATATTAGCGATTATCGCCTGCAAAGTTACAGTATCGGACGGTATCGCGTTGGGGTCGCTTATGGTGATACTGTCTGAGGTTACTGTAAGGTCTGAGCCAATCTGGTACTCGTAGGTACACAGGTCAACCTGGCCAAAAACATCAAGCCCATCACCTTCAACGATATGTACTTTGTTATAAGCCATCTCCAGCGTATCGCCTGCTGAATACGCCGCACTGATAGAGCGTTCCATGTCCCGATTGTCGGTTATCTGCACTACATCAGACCAGGCGGCCATTGTCGGGTCGTAGGTTGCCGTATAGATGTCGGAGCCGGTTTCTGATGGGTCGTTCCATATTACAGAAATATTGTCGGTCGGACTAACCGCTGCCACAAAACTACGCTGCCCGGATGAGCCTTCCTGGGCGACAACATCGGTAATACCTGTCATACCGGTAATATCTGTTGTACTTACAATTTTGCCACCCTTAGCCCATAATAGCATCATATCTGTAGAGGTTTTAACAAGCTGAGGATTGACATCGGCGATGGGATCGCTGGTCAATTGTATCGGCGTTGACCAACTGCCGCCGGTATTATCCATATAATAAAGTTCATTATCTTCATCGGTTTCCAAGTCGCTGTCGCTGTCGAGACAGTAAACGATATAGCTGTTAGCCGAATCGGCTTCGGTGTCAGTATATTTGACAAGCCCGCTTACAGTTGCCAGGGTTTGTATGGTTTCCCAGCCGGAGCCGGTTTTTGTGCGGGCCAAAACCGTATTGCTCACAGGCGGATTCTCGGCCAACATGTCGTTGTTGTCGTCGTGCGTCCAGGCGACAGTTATATTATTGCTATCGTCACACGCAACCTTAGGATTATAATCCAGAGCGGAAGCACTGGTAACCGTCTCCGATGTCCAGGTATCGGTTCCGATATCATATATAGCCATCTGAATGTCGAGTTTATCCGCGAAGCCAGCCAAATCCGTCCCGTCTGGTATCAATTGTGCGGCATTGGCCCATACGCAGACAAAGTTGCCGCTGGCGTCAACCGCTAAAGCGGGCACAGCGTCAGCCGTACCATTATCGTCAATGGCACACGGATCCGACCAGCCACCGCCATCGTCAATACTGTAAACCAGCATCGTCCTGTCAAGACTGTTACGGCTTGGTTCATCATAAAGCCATACCAGGCATTTTGTACTGCCGGATACCGTTATTATGGCATTGGACTGGCCGAAAATATTGGTTTGGAGTGTGGTTTCAGTTCCGCCTGCGTCTAATGGCTGGATGTCCATAAGTTTCATCATATTGATACCACCATGCCATTGGGCGTAATCGCCTGTAAGATAATCACGGGACATCGGCTCGAAGTTTTCTACTGCCATCGCCTTTACACCAAATGCCATAGCACCTTCTTCTTCCGGCCACCGGTAGAAAAGAAAAGGATTTTCATGCTTGTATAGTAAAAGAACTATTCTGATACCACCTGTAAGAGACAAATACCAGTCTTTCAGATATGGTTCTTCTGGAAGTTGAAATTCAAAATTCAGACCTCCCCTTAAAAAGCCTTCACATGCCAGGCAATCAGCAATTCCGGCACCTGCCATACCCTCGACGCCCCCATTAACAGGAACCTCTCCGAAAAAAACAGGATTGTCGGCAGAACCATCGGTAAAGCGACAATTGGCCGATACACTCGCATCTACTGCAAACCGATAATAAGTCGGAACAGGTATAAAACCTACCATGAATACGACATAGGTAGGTAGTGCTTTGTATTTTCCAGAAACAGCCAGATCAAAGCCACCTCCGGGAGTCCATTGACCACTTGAATAATCATATGTTAAAACAACCTTGAGATTACCCCCGACACTTATATTTGATATTTTAAAGTCGTCTTTCGATAAACTTATATAGTCGCTACCGGCTGTAATCTTGGTATGACCATTCAAATCCGTTTCTGCGGTAACTTCAATAATACTCTTCCAATCTACCTGGGCGATTTCCGCGATTTTGTTTTTATCAGTTAACGGGGGAGCATCTTTTTTGAGTTCCGGAAATCCTATGTTAAAAGGAAATGATTTGTATTTTCCATTCTGAAAGGAAAGTATTCCGGCCATTAAGCCTGGCGGCGGAGAGACGATTTCAAAATCCGCCCTGACCTTTACCGATTCCTGTCCCTCATCAGCTATTGCCTGAACATAGAGCCGGTCGCCAACATTAAATTCTGTGCCTACATTAAACGTCCTGCTGACAGAATTACCGCTGACGCTGTCTGTTGCAATAACTGTACTGTTGAGATACCACTTAACCTGGCTGGTTGTCAGTTCATTCCAATCAATCGTCGCGGTAAACTGCTGATTCAGCGAAACACCGTCAAGAAAATATGCCTGTTTGCTCTGGCTACAATACTGACTGGAAATACTCGTTATTATTGGATCATCACCAGTATCACGATTGTCAATCGTAAAGATATTCGATTCACATTGTGATGAACTAGAAGTGTCAATTCTAAAAGTCATCGCTCCATCCCGATTGGTTAAAGTATCTACGTTTTCTCCTCCTGGTCCGCTATTCCATACCCAAACACCTATCCAATCCCCTTGCGAAAGCGTAAATTCTAAAGGCAGCAAACTATAAAGACAGGAAAATAGTTCGTTAAGTTCATAATAATAACCTCCTGCAGGCCCCTTGCAATCAATGAATGGATGACCGATTCCTCCTGATGATCCAGTGATACTTATACAGTCGCCAGCGTAAGCACCCCACCCCGGTTTTGGCTCATTTAACGGCCAATTCGTAAAATAACCAGAAACGTAAGAAATTTGAACAGTACAAGATGTTGGCAAATTATTGATAATCAATGGGTTGCTATAAGCGTTATTTCCATTAACTGAATATGTTCCGAAATATGTACAATCACCAACTATCGCACCAACCATTACTTTATAATTCGTGCCAAAACCACCAAGTATATCTGTTTTACTGTTCCAGATGATATGGCGACGACCTAAGCTGATTCCCGCACCAATATTACCGCTCAGGTCAGTCGCCGCTACATTCCAACTATTGCCGCCATCATCGCTGACTTCAATACTGACCGTGCAATCATCGCCATCAGCATCGCCCAATGTATAATAGACATCTACAATTCCGCTGCCGTCCGTCCGCTGGTTGGCCGTAACATTGCTGACCACCGGGGCCGAATTGGCCCATGCCGATACTCCGCCAAACAGCATAATCATAACCATTGCAATAATAAGCATTTGTGTCATCTTCTTCATCATATAATCTCCTGATAAATGAGGTGTTTTAAGTCTCCATCCTTTGCTGACAAAATACAAATCTCCTGCTAATCGACAAACGAATCGTCATTATACCACAGGCAGGCCCAAAAAACAAGAGAAACCCCCTGAATCAGACAGTGTATCTTTATCCCTCCTTAGTTTTATCCGCGTAACCCCGCGTAATCTGCGTCAAAAAAGAAGAAGTCAGGAGTCAGAATCAAGGAGTGAGAAATCGTAAGTGGGTGCCTGTTTTACTCATCTATTCATCCCCCCATATACCCTTATACTCTTACACCCATTTACCCATCCACCCATTACCCTATGGGCATACCTTGTTACCTGGTTGAACATCCCGACTCAGGGTAATTACCTTTTCCCCTTCGCTAAGCCCATCGATTACCACGACCATGCCGTCAAACAGGCCATCTACTGCAATTTCCCGGCGACGGGCGGTAAGCGTCTCATCGACGATGAGTACCGAGTTTTTACCGTCGATATTGTGTAAGGCGTCGGATGGAATGACAATGGCCTGTTTAATATC
>DAOVXR010000117.1 GCA_030636065.1 Sedimentisphaerales bacterium
ATGATTTTATGAAAATGGACGAAAAGGATGTCGTCCGCTATCTGTCGGAGATGAAATCCGCTACCGCTACGGCGATTCTGGAACAGTTTAAGACTCCGCAGGAACAGAACAAACGACTCAAGTTAATGAAAATGCTGGAACAGTATGGTGTGATCGACCCCAGTAACAAAGACGAACACGCCGGTAAACTGGTTAGTAATAGTGAGTGAACGAGTAGAAGAGTAGAAGAGTAGAAGAGTAGAAGAGTGAACGGGTGGACGAGTAAAAGAGTGGACGAGTAGAAGAATAAAGAAGTAGATTTTTGCTATGCAGGTAAAAGATTTTAAAAATTTGTCGCCGAATCTGGAAGTGTTCGCCGCTCATAAACCCAGCGGTCAGGCTGACGCCGATGTCTTTGGCTCGCTTTTCAATGTCGCCTGCTATGACGCGGCGGAAACACGTTCGCTCAGTCCGAGTGAAGTTCGTCAACGGGCCTATGATCGCGAACAATTGGATTCTTTCGATTCCAGGCGACGTCGTCCGATTGAGCCGGCAGACCAGCGTGTGGATAATAATTCTATAGATAATGTTACACGTTCTGAGCGATGCGGCGAACACGATGCACTTGACTTTTCTCGCAGCCGGTTAAGGCAAGAGGGAGCAGGCAATATCGACCTGTCAATAGAGGCAGTTGGGCATAAAGGCATCGCCGAAAATGCCGGTACCGTTGAGGTTCCGGTAAATAATGAAAATAATTCGTCCGGACAAGTGTTAAATAATCAGATGATGAATAATTTGGCCGAACAAGGTGGTGTGGCTCCTGTTCGAGACGGCAAGGGGAACATCGTTAATACGGACTCTGTCCAATCGAATGATTCTGAAACGGCCGATGGGCGAAAGATGTCATTACAGGCACAGCAGATACAGGCCAACAGGAATAGTGCGCAAGGTTTGGAAAAACAGCATGAGGCGAATGTTTCCAAACAGGCGACATCCACCGAGAGTGGCAAAGTTGTCAGCGATGAGTTGAAACTGTTACTAACAGAGAATAATGAGTCGCAGCGGCACCAGGGCGATATTGAAAACAATGGCAACGCCAAAGGCTCAGCTATGAGCGTCGATGAATTCGACACTCGCGCAGCCAAGGCCCAGAACACGGCGCACAACTTGGCCGCGAACGAAACCGATAAAAATGTGGCCGAACCTTTGTCGCTGGACGCGTTAGCTCGCTCGTTGCAGGTGGAAAAAAATGAGGCTGTGCGTTCGGGCGTTACGGTTGAGCAGTTGCAAAATTCCTCTCAGGCGCTCACTTCTGTGCCAACGGATAATACGAATATGTCCAATGGGTCTTTTGCCGGTCGCGACAATAAAAATAATAATAACCCACTGGAAGCCCTGAATCACAGTGGTATGAAAGTCGATTCGGAAAAGCCGGCGGATTTGCAGAATATTATTACACCTCAGAAAACGACTGACGTTGGTACTTCCGATATGCAACATAATGTAGATCGCATCGTGAAAGCCGCGCGTACGATTGCAACCCGTGGTTCTTCAGTAATGCAGTTGCGCTTAGACCCGCCGGAGTTGGGGATGGTTCGTGTTGAGGTCAGGCACGGTGCCGACGGCCTGAATTTGCAGTTGCAGGCCACCACTCACCGGACTCAACAGCTTTTGCAGCAGCATAGCAGTGAGCTACGCTCCGCCCTGGAGGCCCAGGGATTTCAGAACACCCGGATCGATGTGCAGTTACGCCTTGACCTGCGAAATGACCAGCAGGCATTCTCTCAGGATCAGGGAGGGAATTACCCTCAGGAACACTCACGAGAACGGCAGGACAGAGAAACTCAGCAGGATTTTCAAGAACAATTCCAGGAAATGGAATTTGCCAATTTAGACGTAAAGGCCTGACAGAAAACAGCAAAGCGGACTCCAAACCGCGACCGAATAAATGAAAGGAACGAATAGTGGATACTATTCCTATCAGCAGTAACGCTTCAGTCACGCAGGTAACCGATAAAAGCTCGTTGGCCCTGGACAGCGAGGACTTCCTGAAAATTATGATTACCGAACTGACCCACCAGGACCCACTTGATCCTATGAAAAATCAGGACCTGCTCAACCAGATGGCTGCCATCCAGCAGCTACAGTCGTCGCAGGAGATGAGCCAGTCGTTCGAGACTCTTATGGAACGATATGACAGCCTGCTTATGCGTCAGGAAATGAGTACCGCGTCAAGTATGATCGGAGAATTAGTATCCGGAAATACCGCGAACGGTGAGTTTGCCGTGGGCAAAGTGGCGACGGTCAGGATGGACGGTAATAATATTATACTGGAACTCGATACCGGCCAGAGCATTAACATTAAAGATATGCTTCGCCTTGGCGGCAGTAACAGCCAGGATATTGTCGGCAAAATGGTCATCGGAATGGATTCGTCAGGTGCGAGGATTGTCGGTGAAGTTGTTTCAGTAGAAGTGGATGGTGAAGATATTAAACTCCATCTGCATCAGGCCGGGACGCCAGACGACGAGACTGTGCCTGTATTCATGAAAAATGCCAGCATCATCAACATCGATACCGCCGATTTACTCATCGGCTACACCGCCCAGGGTCTGGGAGGCGTGTCCGGAGTTATTGAAAGTGTCGAATGGGTTGCACAGGACAGCGGAATCGGAGTAATGCTTAATATAATCGCTTCCGATGGAGACTATCACCGGTTGCCCCTGGAGGAGATAACCAGTCTTTATTAAGAAGAGTGGTGAGAAAGAGAGAATTCAGAATTCAGAATTCAGAAGACAGAAGACAGAAGACAGAAGACAGAAGACAGAAGACAGAAGACAGAAGACAGAAGACAGAAGAGAAGAAGGAAAGAATTTTAGATTTGATGATTTTTATGATTTGTGGAAAAGTGTGAAGGTGGGAAAAGAGTGGAAGAAACATCGAACATTCAATCCCGACTTGTCGGGAAACGTCGAATCCGCCTATGGCGGAAATAAAAAAAATATAGAATAAAGAAAGAGATGGATTCCTGCCTACGCAGGAATGACAGAATGAATATTATAAATTTTAATACTTTGGATAGTGGAGATAGAAAATGGGTTTAACATCGTCAATGTTCACTGGTCTTACAGGGATGAAGACCAACGAGTTTCGCATGGATGTGGTTGGTAATAATATCGCCAACGTTAACACCTACGCCTACAAATCGTCGAGTGTCAGTTTTCAGAATCAGTTTCTGCACACCTTCAGTTTTGGGTCCGCACCGAACGGCGCGATGGGTGGTACCAACCCCCTGCAGATCGGTACCGGTGCGATGGTCGGCTCGGTAAATCGTAGTTTTGTCGGCGGTGCGCCTGAGACTACCGGCAACAAGAGCGATCTGGCTGTACAAGGCAATGGGATGTTTATCCTGAAGAGGCCGGACGGCTCGGAGGTATATACGCGGGACGGCAGTTTCCGCTTCAATGCGGAAAACTACCTGCTCTCCGCCGATGGTTTCTTCCTGCAGGGCTATGGGGTCGATGGTGAAATGGGTGATCTCTGTATCCCACTCGGCGAGATGACTATCGCATCCCCTACCAGTAATGCCACGTTCAGCGGCGATCTGAACGCGGATGGGGACGCGGCCTCATCGCGTCCTATATTGGACAGTCAGGCATTGTTTCAGGATGCCGCCGGGACAGTAGCCGCCGTGGCAGGGACTGCCTTAACCAGCCTGTATGAAAACGAAACGGGTGTGGTTAAGCTATTTGAAACCGGCAATGTTATCACTCTCGCCGAGGCCAACAAAGGCGGCGCCAATCTGACTCAGGAGGAATTTATTGTCGGAACCACGGGCAGTACCCTTGGTGATCTGGCGGCCTGGTTAGATGAGGTTTTGGGGATTAACAACTCGGGTGACCTGCCCGACTGGACCGCTGAGGTGCCGCCGATTGCTAATCCGGGAGTTACAATTAATGCCGACGGCTCTATCAATATTACAGGTAATATAGGCTTTTATAATAATCTGACGCTGGAAACCGGTTCGATAACCGCAGGACAGGGTGCCGGGGCTTCGGGGCCGGGGAGTACCCTGCCCCTGCGGTTCACTAACACCACGGTCGAAAGCACTCTTGGCGAGAGTATTCGAACTTCTTTCAAGGCGTATGATTCCCTGGGCAATCCGTTAAATATCAATATTACTATGGTTATGCAGGATAAAGATAACACGGGAATAACCTGGCGGTTTTTTGCGGAAAGTTCCGATGATACTGACTTAGATCTGACTCTCGGAACGGGTACAGTCAAATTCGATCCTAACGGCCAATATCTCGAAGGTGACAATCTCAGCATTAGTATCGATCGAACTGATACCGGTGCCGCCACGGCTCAAGCGATCGTGCTTGATTTTTCCGGTATGGATGGGTACGCAATGACCGAAACCAGCGTTATGTCAATATTGAGCCAGGACGGGTTCAAGTCCGGCACGCTGCAGGATTATTCTATCGGCCCAGACGGATACATAACCGGCTCCTTTACCAATGGTTTGACCCAGAGCCTGGGCCAGATAATTCTGGGCACCTTCCGTAATTACGAGGGGCTGATCTCCGACACGGGCAATGTTTATCTCGCAGGCCCGAACTCCGGCGATTGTGTTCGCAGAAAACCACAGGAGTTGGGGGCCGGCACTATTAACCCAGGCGCCCTTGAACTGAGCAATGTCGATCTCAGTCGTGAGTTTATTAATCTGATTATTACCAGCTCCGGCTTTACCGCTTCCTCGCGGGTCATCCAGACCAGCGATCAGCTTTTGTCGGAACTGATGATGCTGACTCGATAATTAGCCAGAAAAGAAAATACAGAAACTTAACCACGGATTGCACTGATTTCACGGATTAAGAAAAGACAGAAGAGTGTGAAAGTGAGAAAAGTGAGAAAAGGAAAAAGTCAGACAGCATGGGCTGAAGCCCATCCTACGGGATTTTGGCAAGAAGAGTAAATGGCGGGCATGGCCCGCCCTACTTGAGGCAAAGAACCCGTGAACGGTTACAAATAATAATTATTGTTCACCCGGGCCTCGCGACAGGGTGTTTATTCTGCTGTCGCGGGGTCATTAGAAAACCATGTGCCGGGACGGTGCTTGACATAATATGGCTTTGTTATCCCGGGCCTCGCGGCAGGAGTGTTTATTCTGCTGTCGCGGGGCCATCTGAAGAATGAGTTGTGAGAAAGAAAGAAATCAGAAATCAGAATTCAGAAAGAGAGAAGAAAAGAGAAGGAAAGAAGAATATTTTAGCCACGAATAAAAATACAGAAAAAATTGAACAGAAGATAGCGAAGGAAGCGAAGAAGAGATGAACATCGAATAAAGAGAACAAAAGAAACAAGGATAAGAAAAATACAGAAAAGAAAAGAGAATACAGAAACTTAACCACGGATTGCACCGATTTCACTGATTAAGAGAAGACAGAAGAGCGTGAAAGGTGTGAAGAGTGGGAAAAGTCAGGCAGCATGGGCTGAAGCCCATCCTACGGGGCTAGTAAGAAGTTCCGCCGAAGGCGAGATAAGTTTATGATTCCGGTAACGAGACTTAACGGCAAACGCTTTGTACTTAACGCGGAGCAAATCCGTTATATCGAGAATACGCCCGATACTATGATTACATTAATGAATGGCGACAAGATAATGGTCAGGGAGGACCTTGAGGACGTGGTGAAACTGGCAATTGAATACTGCCGACAAATTCGGGCCTTTACTGCCTGATTTGAGGTCAATTACGGACTGTGTGTGGACGATAGTTATTAGTCGAACTGAGAGTCTGGTAGAACAGATAATCAGTTGGATAAGACGCGATACTTAACAGGAAGAAAATAAGACATAATGGACCTGGCAACACTGATAGGTATATTTATGGGCATGAGCCTGGTAGGCTATGCCATTTTTATCGGAGCAGGAGGTGAACGTGGGGCCTTTGTCGGTCCCTTATCGATGCTGATTGTCAGCGGAGGTTCCATAGCCGCTGTTTTGACCAGATTTCCTTTGGCAAACTTTCTTCGAACGGGAAAGGTCTTGAGCAAGGCTTTTTTGCATAAGGAGCAATCATGCCAGAAGCTCATTGCCGACCTGGTCAGCTATGCTGAGATTGCTCGTCGTGACGGTATTCTTTC
>DAOVXR010000156.1 GCA_030636065.1 Sedimentisphaerales bacterium
GGCCAACAGTCGCGGTACGACCAGGAACCGAACCGGGTTCAGGGCCATTGAATGGAGGGCCTCGATTTCCTCCGAGGTAACCATAGTGCCCAGTTCCGCGGCGATACTGGCGCCGGCAAATCCGCTGAGAATGATTGCGGTCATCAATGGGCCTAATTCGCGGAACGCGGCAATAGCGTTAATGGTGGCGATTTGCTCGGCCTGACCGAACTTATCCAGTTCGGGAAACATCTGCAGGGGCAGGATCATACCAATCACCGACTGTATCAATACTATAATAGGGATCGCTCGAACGCCCACCCGCACCATCTGGGCCATTAGGGAAGCACGGCCAAGACGTTGTTGAGGAACGAACACGCCGCGAAGGACGACGCCTGTTGCCTCGGCCAACAATAACGACATGCTGCCGATCATGCCAAGGGCCTTTCCGCCAATTGATATTGTTGCCCCTCCAAGCAGGGCCAGACCGTGGACCAGACTATGGACCAGGCCGCGAAGGTTATCAGGCTGCTTTGTTGAAGGAGTTGATCGGTTCATGAGGATACGGCCTCGTCTTCACTGTCATAAATTTCAAATATGGTATCGAGGCGTGAAACCTCGAAGATACTCCGCACTCGTTGATTTATTCCCACCAGCTTCAGTCGGCCGCTGTTACGCCGATGCAACTGCAAAGCCTCTATCAGAACAGCCACTCCGCTGGAATCCATAAAATCCACTTCGCTCATATTTATAATCGTTTGAGCGGGCGGGTCCTGCGCAATCTCCAGTAATTCGCCGCGTAATTCAGTGCCGCTGTGCATATCGATTTCGCCGACAAGTTGCAGGATAACGACATCGTCGCGGCGAATGATGTTTTTTACTATGTTGTTGGAATTGTTTTTTTGATCAGTCATTTTAATTTTCCACCTGTTCACTTTTTCTCTAATAGCCGTTCACGCTTACCTTCTATTTTCAGACATATTTGACCATACGCAACTGCATGCCGCCTTGTGGCTGGGGAGTATATTCGACCTTGTCCATAACAGAGCGAATAATGTGAATGCCCAGTCCGCCGGGGCGAATGTCATCCAGGTCTCTGCCGCTGATGGTTTTCGGGTCCACCTGTTGGCCGAAGTCCCTGATGATTACTTCCAGTCCGGTCGGTTCTTTCCGGTCTGATGCAATCTGCCGTAGTTTGATAATAATCCGCTGCTCGCAGGCGCCGCCATAGCCATGCTGAATTACGTTAGTCAGGGCCTCATCCACAGCCAGTATCAGTGAGTCGCTATTCTGCTCATTCATACCGACTAATTCCGCCATCCGCTGCACCGCTTTACGAGCGATGCATAAATAGAACGGATCGGCGTTGATCCTGAGTTCGATCTGGTTTTTCGATGGGTGTTGCATTGTTTTACGGACTTTTGGCGGTTGCATCGATAATTACAAATCTTTTTTTCCAGTAGTTCACAGCTTCGGCTCGGCGGCGGGCGTCCGACTGATAATCGAAGCCAAGGTTTGTTTGCGTAATATTCCGAAGAGCCACTACGGCATAAAAACGCACGGCCTGGTCCTCGTTTTGGGACAGTTCCAGTAATTTCGGGACGGCCTTGGTATCCTTGTTCTCGCCTGTCCACTTGATGGCCCTGATTCTTATCACGGGATCAGGATTTTTTAGATCGGCCGAACTGATCGGACGTTCGGTCTGGAGACAACCACCCGATAATATCATTATCAATGTTATTATCGGAACACATCGTGATTTTGGGTTTTGGGCGGACACAAACCGGCGTTGTAATATTTGGCCAATCGATAAAAACAAATCAGACACTTTTTATTCCTCAAAACCCAGGGGGACCTCTAAAAACATAAGTAGCCGATAGTTAGCTCTATAATTATATTTTCGGCTTTTACAAGGTGCGCCAATATCGATAAAACGAATAAAATGGCAGGGAGTTGAGCAACGAAAGGAACAGCCCATTTTTAGCTGACAGTGGCCGAGAGTGACAGACAGCGACCGATAAAAAGCAAATACGCCCGAGGGGATTCGAACCTCTAACCTTCGGTTCCGTAGACCGATGCTCTATCCAATTGAGCTACGAGCGCATAAAATTCAATTGCCTGTAATATAGTGACTTTCCGGTAATTTGTCAACCGGTGATTGATTCGTACCGATTTATAGGGCCAGCACGTCGAACATACTGTACATGCCCGGCTCACGTCCGGCAAGCCAGCGTGCGGCATGCAGCGCGCCGCGTACGAAAGTATCACGGCTGTTAGCTCTATGGCGTAATTCCACTGTTTCGCCCAGGGCCGAGAACATCACGGTATGCTCGCCCACAATATCGCCACCACGGACGGCATGTACGCCTATGGTCTTCGACTCACGTGGGACCTCGCTGCCCTCGCGACCATGGATTAGGCAATCCGGCCAGGGCCACTGTTTTGACTGGGCCATCTGCCGAGCCAATTCCAACGCCGTACCGCTCGGAGCGTCACGCTTGAAACGATGATGGGCCTCGATTATTTCAATGTCATAATCGTCCGGTAGTTTCCGGGCCACCTCCGCAGCCAGCTTGAACAGTAGATTAACCCCCATACTCATATTCGCCCCCCACAAAACAGCCGTTTTTTCGGCGGCGATGTTCAGCTTTTGTTTTTGCTCTTCCGACAGGCCCGTTGTACCAACAATTAGCGGCACTTTGTTTTTCAGGCAGTATTCGGTCCATTTTTCCGTCGAGGCCGGCACGGAAAAATCAATCATCACTTCCGGTATTGACTGTGGTTCCTCCGTGATTATTGTGCCGATGGTTCCGACACCCGCTATTTCTCCCACGTCTCGACCCAAAAGCGAATGACTCTTCGCCTCCGTTGCCGCGACTACCTGAAAATCATCCGATTCGTGTGCCAAAGCCACGATACGCCGGCCCATTCTGCCGGCAACTCCGGTTACTGCCAGTTTCAACATATTACTATCCCCTTGACTCAATTCCCATTATTCTTACTCTTATACTCTTACACTCTTTTACCCATACACTCATATCCCCATCGCCTCGATGATTGCGGCCATGTCGTTTTTTACTTCCACGGGAGAGTTGGCATATCGGCCCTGTTTTTCGATATGGTATTTGACTGTTATATTAGGGTCTTTCAACTGATGGCCGGTAAGGATACACACTACCGTTTCGTCGGGGCCGATTACGTTTTGTTCACGCAGCAGTTTAAGCCCCGCCACCGACGCCGCCGAGGCCGGTTCGCAACCCAGCCCGAATCGACCCACCACTGCCTTGGCGTCCAGAATATCGGCGTCGCTCACTTCGCGTACTACTCCGTTACAAATTTCCAAAGCCCGAAGACATTTTTTCAGGTTCACCGGCCGTGATATTTCAATCGCTGTTGCCAGGGTATGCGGTTTGTAGCCGGTATCGTTTAATTTTTGATAGTAGGCGTTGATCGCCGCATCATCGACTTTACCGTTGTTGAATCGCAATCCTTTGTTTTCATACAGGTCAAACAGTGTATTGGCGCCCGTGGCGTTTATCACTGCCAGACGAGGGATACGATCAATCAGTCCCAGTTGTTTCAGTTCCGCGAACGCTTTGCCGAACGCACTGCTGTTACCGAGATTACCGCCCGGTACGATTATCCAGTCCGGCACCTGCCACCTCAGCCCCTCCAGCACCCGGAACATAATCGTTTTTTGCCCTTCCAGCCGAAACGGGTTAAGGGAATTCATCAGGTATAGTTTTCGTTCCCCGGCGATAAGTTTTACCTGTCTCATACAATCATCGAAATCGCCCATTATCTGGATTGTCTTCGCTGCGAAATCCAATGCCTGGCTGAGTTTTCCGTAGGCGATCCGTCCCGATCCGATAAAGACCGAGCATTGCAGTCCCAATATATGGGCGAACAATGCCATTGACGCTGACGTATTCCCTGTCGATGCGCATATCACATGTTTGGCCCCGACCATTTGCGCGTGGCTGAACGCCCCTGCCATTCCATTATCTTTGAACGAGCCGCTTGGGTTCATTCCTTCATATTGCAGATACACCTTTTCCCCGTGGCAGCCGGCGTATTGGCCCACCTGGTCATTTTTTTGCAGTAATGTTTGGCCTTCGCCGACGGTTGCGCAGTATTTTTCTTCGCAGAACGGCAACAAATCCTGAAACCGCCATACCCCGGAAAAATCCAGTTTATTATTCCGTGTGGCCCAGCGTTTCTCGAACCAGTTCAGGCTTTTCGGCATTTCTAATCGTTCCCAATCGTATCGTACATCAATCAGGTCGCCGCACGCCGGGCAGGAAAACAGTATCTCTTCTATGCCGTAACTTGCTGCGCAATCGGGGTTAATACAGTGTTGATACGCATTCTTGCTCACTTGTTCTCTCCTGGCTTCTGGTTAATCAATTCGTAACCGTTCACTCATATGTGCCCTACAGCATATCAGATGTATTCTTACTGGTCAAGAACAACGGCATGGGCTAAAGCCCATCCTACGGGACTACCAAGAGGGTTTTGACGAGGGTTGTATATCGTATGAAATTTTTGTATAATTATGACAATGGCTCAATTGAAGACAAAAAGGCATAAGCCGGTGAACGCGTTTCAGGGGAATTTCAATTTTGCCGAGGGTTCTTACCTGGAATCGACGAGTCGACCGTTGTACGCGCTGCTGTTCCTTCTGCCGCTGATCGCGCTCTATGAGTTGGGTACGTTGCTGGTGAACACGGACCAGATCGCCCATACACAGGCACGGGTGGCAACTTTTACCTGGCTGACGGGATTATCCGAGTTTCTTGGTATGCAGCAATCGTTGGCTTGGGCATTTCCGGGACTTGTGGTGGTTGTCATCCTGCTGTGTTTGCATCTGAACAGTCATAATAGCTGGCGGATAAGGCCGGGATGGCTGGGATGGATGGCGGTGGAAAGCGTATTATTGACC
>DAOVXR010000250.1 GCA_030636065.1 Sedimentisphaerales bacterium
AAGAAAATCCGCCGCAGGCGGATAAAAAGTGTGCGCGGTTACTATTATTCGTTATTAGGAATTCGTTATTTATTCGTCATTCTGGTTTCATAATTCGTCATTATATTTGTAATCTTTAACACTTTTTTTCAGGATTATCCAAATGGCCTTACGCATTTACAACACGTTGACCAGACAAAAGGAAACTTTCGAGTCAGTCGAGCCGGGCAAGGTTGGGATTTATCTTTGTGGCCCGACGGTTTATAAGGACTCGCACATCGGCCACGCGGTCGGTCCGGTCATCTTCGACGCCTTCAAGAAATACCTGACTTATAAGGGCTATCAGGTCCGGCTCATCGTCAATGTTACCGATGTGGACGATAAAATTATTATCGAGTCTCAGCGGCTGGGTATCCCTATGGAGGAACTGGCCCGACAGGTATCGGCCGGTTATTTCGCGGCAATGGAAAAACTGGGCGTGGACAGTATAGACGAATATCCACGGGCCACTGAATATATCGGGCGGATTATCAATCTTGTTCAACGGCTTGGCGAAAACGACGCCGCTTACGAGGTCGATGGCGATGTCTATTTTGACATCAGCCAATGCAAAGACTACGGCAAACTCTCGCACCGTAAGCCGGAAGACCAGATCGAAGGCTCTCGCGAACTCACTGGTGACGGCAAGCGTAATCCAGGCGATTTCGCTCTGTGGAAAAAATCAGCCGAGGGCGAAATCGGCTGGGACTGCCCCTGGGGAGGTAATCAGGGTGATAAAGGTGGTCGTGGCAGGCCGGGCTGGCATATCGAGTGTTCCGCTATGAGTATGGAGTTACTTGGCGAGACCTTTGACATTCACGGCGGCGGTCTTGACCTTATTTTCCCTCACCATGAAAACGAAATCGCCCAGTCCGAAACCGCCACCGGCAAGACGTTTGCCAAATACTGGATGCACAACGGCCTGACTCGCATCAAGACCAAACAGAGCGGCGGCGAATGGAGCGCCGAGAAGATGAGTAAATCAATCGGTAATATTCGTTTGCTCAGGGAACTGCTCAGTCAATATCCGCCCGCTGTGATACGTTTTTTCCTTTTGAGTACCCATTATCGCCGTCCGATTGATTTTTCCGACGAGGCTATCGAGGCCGTTCGCAAGGGCATGATGAACATCTATCGCTTGCTGGACCGCGTTTCGCGGATAACCGCAGGTGAGGTCTATGGCGTCGATTTCGACCCGACCAGGGCACAGCAGCTTGCACAGAGCGACCCCGACCGGCAACTCCACGAGATTATCACTCAGTCTCAGGTTCGGTTTCTCGAATCGCTTGATGACGATTTCAATACTGCCGGCGCCGGCGCGGTTTTGTTCGAGTTATGCGGCGCGATAAACCGTTATATTGACGAGCAGAAACTCGAACAACCCGGCAGCCCCGAAGCCAAACAGCTTGCCCTCGAAGGCGCCCGGATGGTTACCACGCTCAGCCGAACAATCGGTCTGTTCGAAGGGCCGCTCAAGACAGGTGATACCGACACCGGCGATGAGACACTCACCGGCAAATTAATGGAACTGCTTATCGAGCTTCGCGCTCAGGCCCGCAAGGATAAAAACTTCGCGCTTGCCGACACCATCCGCGACAAACTCAAGGACATTAAGATTACCCTCGAAGACCGCCCCGACGGCACCACCTGGCAAAAAGATTAGAAACCGTTCACGGCTTCTTCTGTAGGGCGGGCCTGTGGCCCGCGTTTATCTAAGTAGGGTGCCGATGAAATCGCACCATTTCTTTATCAGACCCGAAGGGCCGAAAGAAAACAATCGATAACAAGTGTGAACGGTTACCGATAAAGATTATCAGTCGCTAAATTTTTCAATATTTCGTTTTCAAAAAACAAAACAGGAATCTCGGCGTTTATTTCGGCTTTAATGACTGCAAATACTTTTCGAAGTTAGAAACCATACTATAACCCTTATCATTGTACCATAAACCATTCAATAATTTCTTGTCGCCCCAACCTTCAACGTTCTCAGGGAAAGCACTGATACTTACAGAAAAAGATGTGACACACATTTCTATATTAACCATGTTAGGATATACGTAAACAAACGTCGGGTTAAGATTAAGAATCTTTTTTCGATAATGCTTAAATTTTTTGAGTTGAGGATCTGGTGCATCCAATGGTTTAGTTACTATGTCATCCAACTTGATTTCTTCCATAAGCTTACGGCATTTCTTTAAAAGAGCATTATGATCCGTATGATAAAGGATTAGTATTCTTCTTTGGTCAATCTCTGCCAATTCTCTTGGTACTAAATCCATACTAACCTCATAGAAATAATATACACAATAGGAAATTAACGACAGTATACATATGCTCAATATAATATATATTTTGTGATTTTTTTTAGCTATAGACATTATGACCTCTATTATCAATGTACTGGTTCGGCTTGATTTGGGAACTCAAGTTACGTAGGATGGGCTTCAGCCCATGCCGTCATTCTATACTTTCAGACCATCGTAAGCCAGATGAATGTTGTCGGGCAGGAGTTTGTCATGGCGACGGTGACTAATCTGGTGGCTCATGTGGACGAACCATGTTTGCCGCGCTCCGATCCGCTGGGCAAGATCGACAGCCTGTTCAATCGAGAGATGTTTAGGGTGAGGTTTGGGACGTAGAGCACCCAGTACCAGCGTATCCAGACCCCGCAAACGGTCGATCACATCGTCAGGTATAT
The DNA here is from genome assembly GCA_030636065.1 of Sedimentisphaerales bacterium. Next base: position 2,717 of record DAOVXR010000250.1, read on the forward strand.
CGCTTACATCGGTGCAGTAGGCCAACGGGCCGAAACGATAGCCCAACACCATGTCGTTGCCATGCGGCAGGTGCAAAGTTTGTACTTCATGGCCGGACAAAGAAATAGTACTATTCGGCTCAAGAGTGTGAAAAATAAATTGAGGCAGGTCCGGATTATTTGTTTTCATGTCGGCTTTGGCATAACCGAATACTTTGTCCAGTACCCCGCGATGATGAATTGAAGCATAAACGGGTATGGGAGCGCCCTGCATCTGATTAAAACGACGGAGATCGTCCAATCCGAAAATGTGATCGGCGTGAGTATGAGTAATCAGGCAGGCGTCTATACGGCGAATATCATTCTCTACGCACTGAATCCGCAGTTCCGGAGAAGCGTCGATGAGTATATTGAGACCATCTATAGTTACCACGGCACTGGTGCGGGTTCGTCTGTCACGAGGGTCGTCGCTGCGGCAGACAGGACAATCGCAGGCAATAAGCGGAATACCCTGACTGGTACCGGTGCCCAAAAATGTTATTTCTATTGTCATAAACTCCACTATACCATTTCCGACATTTATGTTAAAGTACGAAAACAACCTTAAATAGCCCCCCATGTTAATGGGGGGTCATTCCCGCGAATACTGGAATATCAGTATGATGGGCAGTGTTGGGTGGCAGCCACCGAGTCTTCGAGGTGGATGGCTCGACAAAAGCTGGTAAGTAGGGTGCCGCTGAAATCGCACCATTTCTTTATTGGGCCCGAAGGGCCATAAGAAGGTAATTATAA
>DAOVXR010000340.1 GCA_030636065.1 Sedimentisphaerales bacterium
AACTGGCACGATTACGACTCCGGCTGGGCAGACGCTGGTGGTTACTGGAACAAGACCAATTTTCACTACGATCCCACTTTCACCAAGGAGTCCGACCCCAAACGGTGGAACAGTTTTATCACGAAAGAGCGCGAACAATTGACGGAGCTTCTCAGTAACTACGGTGCCTTTGATTTGCTTAGCCTGGATATGCATTGGCCAAAGGCGGCGCAGGAGGACTGCTTCGAGGTAGCGAAGATGTGCCGTGGACTGCAACCCAAATTATTGATGCGAAATCGAGGGATCAAGCAGTACGGCGATTACCAGACGCCGGAGCAGTGGATTCCGGACAGCAAGAAGGATGCGCGGGTGGATAAGCCGTGGCAGGTTATCTATCATTGCGGCCAGGCGTTCGCGTGGCTGCCGGGCGACAAATATAAGCCAGGCTCATGGATACTGGAAAGTCTTATCGACATCGTCTCGAAGGGTGGTAATTTTCAGGTGGCGTTCGGGCCGATGGCCAACGGCAAATGGGATGCGGAACAAATCAAGCGAATAGAATATGTCGGCGACTGGCTGAAGGTCAACGGCGACGCGATTTACAAGACACGCACCTGGCCGACGTTTTACGAAGGAGACCATATACGCTTCACACGGAGCAAGGATTGGAAATACCTGTACGCGATCTGTCTGAAATGGCCGGGCAGGGAACTGAAGCTGAAAACAGTACGAGCGAAGAAAGATACCAAAATTATTATGCTGGGTTACAAACCGCTGTTGGGGCATAAGGCGCTGGAGTGGGATCAGGGCGAAAATGGATTGGTGATTGAGATACCGGAGAAACTACAGGACCCGCAAAAGCGACCGTGTAAACAGGCATGGGTGTTCAGGATCGAGGCGATAAAACCACGCATCGCAAACTCAATATAAAAAGCGGATTCAACTCATAAGTGCAACAAATGTTAACTGATTGCAACCGTTCACGCTTTTTACAGTGAACGCGTGGGCCGCAGGCCCACCCTACTTAAGAACCCGTGAACGGTTGCAAAGAATCGAAATAGTAATGTGCTTGGCAAAACCGGCGAAACATTATAAGCTATAACAATGGTGAATAATCATACTAATAAGACATTAGCGTTGTTGACTGTTATGCGGCCGCAGCAATGGATTAAGAATGTATTTGTCTGCGCTGCGCTGTTGTTTTCGGGGCAGTTTCGCGACCCGGCGATGTGTTTCAGGACGGCTCTGGCATTTGTCAGTTTTTGTCTCGTTTCCAGTGCCATATACGCGATCAATGACGTGTGCGATCGCACAGAGGATCGGCGGCATCCGGTCAAAAAGAACCGGCCCATTGCCAGCGGAGCCGTCGGAGCCAGTTTGGCTCTGCTGTTTAGCGGAATATTAATTGTATTGGGCCTGCTTTTAGCCGGCTGTATAAACAGGCTTCTGCTGCTCGTCGTATTGCTTTATATCGTTATTCACATTGCTTATTCCCTTAAGCTCAAACATATCGTGATTCTGGATGTGATGATGATAGCGGGCGGTTTTGTGCTGCGGATTCTGGGCGGCAGTGTGGCCATCGCGGTTTCTCCTTCGCACTGGCTGGTTTTGTGTACTGTTATGATTTCGATGTTTCTGGGTTTTACAAAACGCCGGGCCGAGTTGATTGCTTTAGATACCAATTCGGAATATACCCGTCTTGTACTCAGGGACTATAGTACCGCCTTTCTCGATCAGGTTATCTCGATTGTTACTGCCGCGACAATTGTCTGTTACACCCTTTATACCGTCGATGCCCATACTCTTGAGGTTTTGGGCAACCGTGGTATGCTGTTGACGGTCCCTTCGGTTATGTACGGCCTGTTCCGATATATTTACCTTATCTATCACCGTAAAAAGGGGCAGGACCCTACCGACACCCTGATTTACGACATCCCAATCATTTGTAATCTGATTGTCTGGCTTATCCTGTCTCTGTTAGTCGTCAATTACGGCAGCCAATTGTACTTGTTCAGGTAAGAAAAACGCGTGGGTCAATTAGCCCCACCCTACAAGAAAAATGACGAATAAAATTTTACCGGTAGTGTTGGTATTGGTTTGTCTTTGCGGTTGCGCGGAGCTTGGCACCATACAACTTATCGATGAGAAAACGGTGGTCCCAC
>DAOVXR010000251.1 GCA_030636065.1 Sedimentisphaerales bacterium
ACAACCAGCAACTCAATAAGCGTAAAACCATACTGTGGTTTTTTGGTTTTCAACATAGTAACTTTCGATTGTGTGCCACCTTTCCGCCGAAGGCGGAGAGGTGCTACTGTTAGTCGTTATAAATGTCTTCATTGTCTCCTTCGCCGTCCGGCTCACCATCGGCTCCGAGGCTGATCAGGTCGAAGCTGCCGGGGTTGCGTTCGCCCTCGGCTACGTAAATATAGGGGTGTTCCCAGGGGTCGAGTAGTTCGCTACGTTTGAGATAGGGGTTGTCCCATTTGTTTTCCTCAAGATCGTCCGGTTCGAACAGAAGTGCCTCAAGGCCTTCGTCCTGGGTCGGAAAGCGGCCGCAATCGAGCCGGAAGTTGGCCAGGGCGTTTTCGATGTTCGACATTTTACTGCGGGCAATCGATTTCTGGGCCTTGCCGAGTCCCCTGAACGCGCGCGGCGCAACAAACCAGGCTAACATTCCGATTATCAGCACCACGACCATAAGTTCTATCAGTGTAAATGCTTTTTCTTCCCGCTTTCGTCTCATCAAAAAACTCCTTCTTATCATTTTTCATTGTTTATTTTATATTTTACATTTTACATTATCTCAGACGCCTCCCGCTCCGAGTTACATCGCTACAATCGGCAGCAGGGCGCCGGCCACGATAAACCCGATTACGACAGCCAACAGCAGTACCAGCAATGCCGGCAGAAGTGCCATAAACCGTTCGATTGCGGTATCAGCTTCCGAGTCGAACGTATCCGCCGCGTTCAGCAGCAGTTCGTCAAGTTTGCCGGTCTGTTCGCCCACCGAGATAATCTGTACCAGCAGCGGAGGAAAATAACCGGAGGCTTCCATCGGTTCCGCCAGTGACGCACCGGACTTGACATCATGGGCAACATTATCGATTTCGCGTCCTAACAGTTCGTTTCCTAATGTGTCGCGAACCACCTGTAACGCTTCGAGGATGGTAACCCCACCTTTGGTCAGAGAGCCGAGTGTCCGAGTGAATCGACCGACCGCGATCGTTTTTTGCACTCGGCCCATAACCGGCATTTTCAATTTGAAGCCGTCCCATACGAGTCGGCCCGAGGTTGTACTTAGCCACTTGCGAAAAAGTAAAAACCCAAGCACTGCCCCGATTAGCACCAGCCACCCATACCCGGAGATAAATCCGCTGATACCCATCAGTACTCGTGTGGGCCAGGGCAATAATGTTCCTTCGCCGATGCTCCTTATGATTCTCGGCAGTATCCATGTGATAATTATTATTACGGATATGAAACCCACCATCAGGACGATCAGCGGATACATCGAGGCCGTCTTGACATTCGATTTGACCTGCTCTTCCCGCCGTAACAGGCTTGTCAGTTGGCTGGTAGTGTCCTCGATGATACCGCCGGTCTCACCCACGCGGATCATTGCCAGATAAAGGGTACTGAAAGTATCGCCCTGTTGTTCCATTGCTTCAGAGAGAGAGCTGCCCGTACTGACCAGATGTGTCAATCGGCCCAGAAGATCTTTTACCGCTGGTTTTTGGACCTGTTTCTGAACCACCCGCAGGCAGTTCAGCAGAGGCAGTCCCGCCCGTAACGCTGCGCTCAGTTGGCCGGTTATGGCCAAAATGTCCTTACTATTAACTCTGCCTTTGAAAAAAAGGGGACAGGGTGTTTTTTTAACAGCCGTGGCATCTTCCTTACGTTTGGTCGGTTCGGCTTTTTTCAGCGCCAGTGATGTTACAAAATGTCCTTTTTGTGTCAGGCTCGCTACTGCTTCTCTGCGATCCGTTGCCGCAATCGTACCGTTGACATGTCCCCCGGTCTCATCTACCGCCTGGTACTCGAACTGCGTCACTGTTTCGCTGCCTTTCCTGTCGTTATATGATCTCTGACTGGTACCTGTTGCGAGAGTTTTTTAAAATAGCCCCTGCTGTCAAGCATGTCCCAGCGAAGGCTGGGGCGGGGGTTCTTATTCTCTTCTCTCTTTCTCACCACTCACCACTCTCCACTCACAACTATTTTCATTGTTCTTCATCGATTCCCTGAGTTACGCGCAGTATCTCTTCCGGCGTGGTAATTCCAGCCAGCATTTTCGCGATTCCGTCATAGCGTAATGATTCATGGTCGGGCGGCGCAGCCCTGTTGATCTGTTCTGTGGTTGGTTTGGTAACGATTAAATCTCGCAGTTGATTGGTTATACGCAATAGCTCGTATATCCCAACTCTCCCTCGCATCCCTGTGTTGAGGCATTCGTTGCAGCCGACGCCGTGATACAATTCGAGGTTATCTTCGTCGCCGATAGAATTATTGAAAGTCCGCAGCAGGTTTTTTTCAGGGTTGTACCGCTCCTTACAAAAGGAGCAGACTTTCCGAACCAGCCTTTGGGCCAGCACCATCTCAAGCGAACTACCCATCAGGAACGGTTCAATCCCCATATCGATCAGTCGTGTTATGGCTCCGGCGGCGTCGTTGGTGTGCAGGGTTGAAAAAACCAGGTGCCCGGTCATTGCCGAGCGGATCGCTATATCGGCCGTCTCATGGTCGCGAATCTCGCCCACCATAATGATGTCGGGGTCCTGGCGAACGATATGCCGAAGCCCTGTGGCAAACGACAAACCTCGTTTGGGGTTGACCTGCATTTGTACGATACCATCCAACTGATATTCGACCGGGTCTTCGATTGTTATGATCTTGAGGCTGGGTGTGTATATTTTGTTCAGGGCGGCATAGAGTGTGGTTGTTTTACCGCTGCCGGTTGGCCCGGTGACCAAAATAATCCCGTGCGACTTGGCCAGACTGCGGGAAAACCCCTTCAGGCACTGCTGGTTCATCCCCAACTCTTCGAGTGTATATAGCGACGCCGATTTATCTAACAGCCGCATTGTTACCGATTCCCCGAAGATGCTCGGCACAGTGGAAACCCGAATATCCACCTTTCCTTTGTGCCCTGAAAAATCGATATGTCCATCTTGCGGCACAAACCGCTCGGCGATATTCATATTCGCCATGATTTTAATCCGCGAGACGATAGCCGCCTGGAGTTGTTTTGGCGAGGGTGCTTTTTCGATCAACCTGCCGTCGATACGGTATTTTATTTTAATTTGATGTTCGAACGGTTCGATATGAACATCGCTTGCGCGGGCTTCGATGGCTTCGAGAATAATAAGGTTGACCAGGTTCACCAGCGACGGCTGCCGTGCCAGTTCGTGCAGTTTGGCGGGCGAATAATCTCCGTTGGAGCCGTTTTCGTATTCTTCTTGATTTTGTTCGGATGGTGCGAGGTTTTCCAGCATTCTGGCGACGTTACTACCGTAAAACTTCAGGATAGCCCGTTCCATTTGCGCCGGATTCCCGTAAAACCGCTCGATTTCATGGCCGGTAACGACCCGCAAATCCTCGATTGCCTGCGTATCGAACGGATCGGTCATCGCCACCGCTATATACCCGTCCCGCTGCCATAACGGCAGAATATTATATTTACTGACCAGATC
>DAOVXR010000183.1 GCA_030636065.1 Sedimentisphaerales bacterium
GGCACGCAGCAGAGAAACAAGCCTGATCAGTTCATCACTGTTGGCGGGGACAAAGACTTCCTGTCCTTTGTTTTTCGAATAGGCGGCAATATCTACGTTCCTGCAATCCAATCCTCCCCGCAATATGATTGGCTTATTGAAGCGTTTGCCTATTTCAAAGGCGGTGATTGAAGACCCGCCCGGATAGATGAAATAAGCGTCCGTTTCCTGGGCGTCCGACTTCAGTTTGTCTAATTCTCTCTGTTTCAGAACGAAGTTTTCAGAAAACGTTATATGGACCGGCTCCAGAATGTTCACATCTTCCTGGTTAAGTCGCAATTTACCCTTCTTGATGTCTCTCGACCATTTGGCAAAGGATTCCCCCGCATTAACTTTTTCTTTTGCGGGGGTCGTAACCCTGAATCTGCACGGACCTTCCCACACACCGGAGTGGATTATGTTAGTCATTACGGGTCTCAGATTGATTTTCACATCGCCAGGGCTGATCACCGCCTGGTGAGTTACACCCGTTTCAGCATTTGCTGTTTTTGTTGTAAGAACACTGCTGCCCGATGTGCATGCAACTATAGCCCCCATACTGCTTCCCAGAAAACATCGTCGATTCATTTGTCATTTCCTTTCATTAGAGTCTATCCGTTAATCCAAAAAACGCGTGAGGCAATTAGCCCCACCCTACAGAGGAACACCCGCCCCTGCCTTCGCAGGGGCATGCTTTATATCAGGGGCTGGTTAGTCCATCACCTATGGTTTTTTGCCACTTTACGTTCCGCTGTGATATAGTCGCTTCTGATGGTGTTTGTAAGCGTGTACAGCCAGACCCGCCGCGCCGATGAAACCGGCGTGGCCGCCTAATTCGGCAAAGCAAATATCCATCGGTTCGGGCTTGAGCTTCCAAACCATTTCCTCATAAAAACCGCGGACACGATTGATCAGAATATCACCGGCTTTAATCATCCCACCAGTCAGCACGACCATCTCCGGCTCGGTGATATGTCGCATACTCACACAAATCTGGGCCAAAGCCTGGGCCGTACCGTCAACAATTTCGTTCGCCAGTGGATCACCCGCCAAGGCATGATCGAAAACGTCCTTACAGGTCAACGTACCGTTTTGTCGGCGAACATCAACCAACTCTGACTCGCGTCCCTCATCAAGAGCTTCCGTTGCCCGCGCTACTGTAGCCGTGGCGGAGGCATACGCCTCCACACAGCCATTCTGGCCGCAAGTACACTGACGGCCATCAGTCTGGATAATCATGTGTCCCAGTTCGGCGGCATTCTCGTCGCTACCGTGGATAAGCTCACCGCCTATGACAATACCACCGCCGATACCGGTACCGAGAGTAAATAAAACCATATCATTCACGTCCCGGCCCGCACCCAGCCAGAACTCGCCCCAACATGCGGAGTTGGCATCGTTTTCCAACAGGGCCGGCAACTCCAGCCTTCGGGACAACTCAGCCCGCAGGAAAAAATTCCTGAATCCCGGCAAATTGCCGAGGTTGATAAGTTTGCCTTGCGACATCGACATCGGCCCCGGTGAGCCGATCCCTAAAGCCCTTATTTCATCCGGCGGCACCTGAGCTTGTTTGATTAGACCACGGCAGGCCTCGGCCATACGCTCGACCAGCGACTGCGGTCCTTCCTGGGCCTTTGTCGGCTCGGCTACGTGAGCCACAATCGTCCCGTCCTCGTCCAACAGCCCCATTTCAACATTCGTACCGCCCAGATCAACACCGAAAAAATATTCGCTCGCCATATAGCCTAAACCTTTCAGATTTTCTTCAAAGCTGTTTTAACTGACCTGATAATATTGTCTGCCAGGGCGGTATCGTTGTCCAATGTTATCCACGCCCGCGTGTCGTCGGGGTCGTTCCAGATCGGTGATCGACCGGCGGTACTGTAAAACACACTTTCAGCCCACACCGAACCGCTGACTGTCGGGGCAGGCATCGACAGTCTCTGCACTGTAACCCGGCAGTCAAAGCGATATTTATTCCCGCCGAGAGGTGTCAATTTAATACCGACCCGCCGTCGAATCGTCTGCAAACTCGATTCCGCCAGCGATGCCGTATCCACTACATCGTGCCGCCAAAACTCGAACCATTGCCTGCTCACCATCGGAAATGTATCAATAACACCCGAACGCAAATCCACCCGGTCCAGCCGAAAACCCCTGTTTTTCAATTCGCTTTTACAAGACTGCCAAAGAATACCCGCCTCTGCCTCGACAATAATACTTTCTTTCGCAGACTCAACCGGCGTGGAGACACAGCCGGCAAGTAACAGACTCCCGAAGATTAGCCCAGTCGGGAAAAACCTTTTGATAGTGTTCACGATTAAATTTTCTCGTTAGTACGCGGGTAAGTATTGTCGATTCAACAATTTTTGTAATCTTGTTCCAGTTGTTTTATGCCGCGGCGGCAGGCCATTCGGGAAATAGTATTGAGTCGTTCTATAAACAGAATGCCATTGAGATGGTCGGTTTCGTGCTGAAAAACGGTAGCCATCAGATTAACCGCGTCAATGACTAATTCGTTACCGTCAATATCCAGAGCTTCCATCGTACACGAAGCCGATCTCCGTACTTTGGCACGCACACCGGGAATCGACAGGCAGCCCTCTTCCATCTCGGAACTGCCGAGTAAATTGCTGATTTCGGGATTAATATAGACTTCGACGTCCTGTCGTTTGCCGGTAACACTCACCACAATAACTCGCAATGAGACTCCCACCTGTGGAGCAGCCAGTCCGATCCCTTCCGAATCGGCCATCAGATCAGCCATTCGTTCCGCCAAACCCCTAATTTCAGGTGTAATCTCCCGAACAGGCTCAGCCACCATGGACAGAATCGGGTCGGGGTAGGTTACAATACGTAACTTGTTTAGATTTTCCAATTTTATAAGGTCAGCCTGCATAAATACCTATATCCTCACACAATGCGCTTTTCTCACCACTCGCCACTCACAACTTGCTCGTATTATATCACTCACCAGCGTACAAAGCCAGTGGATAGGCTTTTCTGTTGACAAATTATTTTTTTGTGGTAGTTTGATTGGTTTATAAGCAGGAAATAGTATCTCGCATGCTGGCAGCAACTGCCGGAACCCTTGACAGAACAAAGACTTAAGTCAGATGCCTTATGCCGCAAAATGATAAAAATTCAGAATCTTCTCCCGCGACTCCTCGGCAGGAGACGGCTTATCCGGAGGAGCTTAAAGTCAATGCCCGCGGTTTCTTTACCAAGGCCGCCGAGGTGGCTTACACTCTTAACTATGATTACGCTATAGAGTTATATTTAGACGGGCTTTCTTTTTGGCCGGATAACATCGAGGAGGGCCACAAGCCCTTAATGGAAATAGCCCTTCGTCGCAAGACCAGCGGCGGCAAGAAATCCGGTTTCGGCGATGGCTCCAAATATAAGAAGGTCTCCAGCAAAAATCCCAAGGACGCTATGCTCAAGAATGAATATCTGCTGAGCAAAGACCCCGGCAACCAGTCTTATCTGACAGGAGCGATCAAGGCCGCCACGGAGTGCGAATACCGGGACACCGCTATCTGGATGGCTGACATCCTATTCGAACATAATATGCATCACAATAAACCGTCATTTAACACCTATATATTCCTGCGCGACTCCTATGCCAAACTCGATGTTTATAACCGAGCCTTGCAGGCCTGCCAACTGGCCATGCAGATCAAACCCAAAGATACGAACCTGAAAGATTCGGTACGTGATCTTTCCGCTCAGACAACCCTCCAACAAGGCCGTTACGACGACGACACCGATTTTCGCAGCAGTATCAAGGATCGCGAAAGCCAGGAAAAACTACAAATACAGGAGGCGGCAACACGCTCGGTCGATGTAATGAAGAATGCTATCGAGGAGGCTCGCAGGGAATACGACCTGGAACCGACCCTGCCCGGCAAGATCGATAAACTCGTTGCCACCCTGTGCGATACGGAAGAGGACGAAAATGAAAATGACGCTGTTCGCGTGTTGGAAAAAGCGTATATCGATCTGAAACAATTTCGCCATAAACAGCGTGCCGGAGAAATCATCAACAAGCAGTTGGCACGGCGAATACGTAATCTGCGAAAACAGATCAAGAAGGACCCCGATAACAAGCAGATCGCCCAAAAATACAACGAAGCCGTACAGAAACATTTACAAACAGAACTGGCCCATTATAAACTCTGCGTGGAGAACTATCCGACGGATTTACGTATGAAATATGAATACGGCAAGCGGCTGATGATGGCCAGACAATACGACGAGGCGATTCCGCTGTTCCAGGAGGCACGCAGCGATCCCCGTAACCGAATAGAGGCCCTGAGCGGTATCGGAGGCTGTTTTTTCTATAAAAAATGGTACGCCGACGCGGTGGAAACCTTCGAGCAGGCCTATGAACTGCTGGAAAACAAGGAAGGCGCCACGGCCAAGGAACTGCTCTACAATCTCGGCCGCTCACACGAAGCCGACGAAAAACCGGAAGACGCCCTGAATTA
>DAOVXR010000200.1 GCA_030636065.1 Sedimentisphaerales bacterium
CAGCGACAAACCTCGATTTGACCGTCGGAATGGAGTTCGGCAAGTTTTTCCGTAAGCTCCGGGCTGACCACGGTTATTTGGGCGCCCGATTCCAGCAGCCCAAGCACTTTGCGCTCGGCTACATGGCCGCCGCCGATGACTAACACCGCTCGGTCGGCGATATCTGCGAATAATGGGTATAATTGGTTCATATCTTGCTTTTGTTTCCGGGTATATTATAATGGCAGAGTAAAAACTAATCCAATCAAATCAATTTAGAGTTCAGGAGGTAATTATGTCAGTAACAATTCAATGGCTCGGCCACGCCGGCTTCAGGATATCTTATAATGACCACGTTATTGATGCAACCGTCAAAAGTCCGAAAAAAACCGCAAAAACAATGTCAACGCTCCAAAATCGGGGAGGGCAAAATACTTTTGACGCTGGCGTCATTATATACATTGATCCCTGGAAATTGGACATTTCACCCCATGACGCTACATTTGTACTTGTCAGCCATTCGCACTATGACCATTATTCCAATTCGGATATTACCGGGGTCTCCGGCTCTCGAACTCAACTAATCGCCACGGCTGATGTTATTGAAAAGGAGGGAACCGGCCAGGTTATCGAGCCGGGCCGGACCATAGAAATCGGACAGGTTCGTGTTACGGCCACACCTGCCTATAATCCCGACAAACAGTACCATCCTCGCGCGAATAACTGGGTCGGTTTTATTGTGGAAATAGGGTCAAAACGGATATATTACGCCGGCGACACCGACATAATCCCTGAAATGCGGGAATTGACAGATATTGACCTGGCTTTGCTGCCGGTTGGTGGAACTTATACAATGGACGCTGACGAAGCCGCCCAGGCCGTTAGTCAAATAAAACCACAACAGGCCATACCTTACCACTGGGGCGACATTGTCGGCAGCCTCGATGACGCAAAAAAATTCGCTCAGACCGCCGCCTGCAAAATCGCCCTGCTCAACCCCGGCGAAAGTGTAACCCTTTAAAATACAAGAGGTTATCTATGACAGTTTTTTTGTGCCTCAAAATCCGTAATGATTAAATATAGTTTGTTCTTGATATAACCGATATTCTTGATATAATCCAGTGTTTGTCAGGCGTAATACTGTAATCGGTGTATAAGTAAGTGGTTATTGGAGAATCTTGCTTATATATCGGATTTATGTACGGTGAATCCGAAATAGGCAGAATAGAGGTTTATGGTTAGTCGTGGTTAATATTAAAACATCAATTTCGTATTTGAGGCCTTACGCTCCAGGTGGTTTCTGGCGTAGCTTTGGGGCGATATTAGACCTTGGCAACACTATGCACTCTCAAGAGATAATCTTCGGTCCTAATGCCGACTACCAGTCAATAAGTTCTGACTGGAATATCACTGGAAATGATATTTCTACTGCCATAGATCGTTTTAGTAAAGAACGATTATAAATAGCAAGACAATGGCAAGAAACAAAAAGCAAAAAAGATTGCCTGGCAAACCAAATCCAACCACAGTTCGCCCACGTCAGGATTCGCATCTGATGCAAATTCATGAACGTCATGAATTTACAGGTCCTTTACCTCCACCGTCAATTTTGGCTGAATATAATACAACCGTACCCGGAGCTGCTGATAGAATAATCGCTATGGCGGAACAGCAGTCCTTACACAGAAGAAGTCTGGAAAAGAAAATTGTTTATTCCGGATCAAGGGATAGCATACTCGGTTTAATTTTTGGGTTAATCATCGGTTTGGCTACAATTATTGGTGGATGTATCTGTGTAATATTTGGACACGGAATAAGTGGTTCTGTTATTAGCTTATCAGGTCTTTCCGGGCTCGTTGGCGTGTTCGTTTATGGAAGTAAACAGCGAACCAGAGAGAAACAAGTCCAACAGTGAACAGCAGCCAGTTAAGGGTGCGATATATCGCACCATCTAATTTTTTCCTTATCAGACCCCTAAGGAACATGTGGGAATTTTTCATCTATGGGAGACTGGGCCAATTCGGCCAGAAACTTGCTGATTCGTCCACAGACCAGATCGAGATATTTTTTCCCTTTTTCAGCCGTGCCGGCTCCCGGTTCGCCTGCTGCGCAGTGGTCATTCACGTTCTTGAAATTACGACTGGTCCTCACCCAGCCTTTTTCCAGCGCCTCGAACCGAAACGGCCTTGTTTTACCATCGCCGGCAACCTCCAGCTCCACTAATTCCGGATACAGTTCCAGCGCTACTGACGTCTCGAATTCGCCTGCGTGATCGTCGGGCGCATCGAATATTTTATGATATTTATCATGGCCCACCTTCCACCAGTTACACAGAAACACATGTACGTCCATTTCGGTCTGAATTTGCCGGATCAGCGCCACAAATTCATTACCGCCGTGTCCGTTGATGATTACGATTTTGCGGATGCCGTGTTTATGCAGCGAGGTTATAATGTCCCGTACCATCGCGTCAAGTGCCGCTTGTGAGACATGTATTGCCAGCGGAAAATCCATCAGATTGCAGTCTGCCCCGTAAGGAATCGTCGGCAGACATATTACCGACTCGCATTTCTCCCAGGCAAGCTCACAACTGCGCCGGGCGACCCACGTCGTATGGCGAAAGTCCTGTCCTTCAGGCAGATGCCGATTATGCGGTTCGATTGCCCCTATCGGCAGAACAGCCGTTTCATAATGCCGCCGTGAAAGACGGTACTGATTAGTTGCTGTCAAATCCCATTCATCGATCATAACTAAGGTCTCCAATTAGCTGCGTAAGATGGGCTTCAGTTTTCTATCCGATGTCCAACTCTTTCTTTATTCGATATTTCTTTAATTTCCGTGTTCTATTCTTCTGTCTTCTGAATTCTGAATTCATCATTTCTTCTTTATTCAGTATTTCTTCGATTCGACGTTGGATGTTGAACGTTGAATGTTGGACGTTCAACTCTTTTTTCACACCTTGCTTTTCCTGACGGTCTCCAGCCACTTTTCTGCCATCAGATGTCCACCTGCCATAGTCGGATGTACACCGTCTGCCGCCCAGTGCTTGGCGGGAGCCTGCCTGACTGCTTTATCGAACATCGATTGGAAGGGAACAAATATAGCATTGGAGTTGGCCGCCATCTTCCTCGCGACAGCGCGATATTTATCAAATTCAGGGAACCATTTATCGTTCACAGCGCCACAGCGGAGTACGAAAGGCTCACATATTACCAGCTTGACATCGGGCAGTTCTTTAAGGGTACGTTTGAGCAGCTTGGCATAGTCCTTTTCATATTTTTCCACCGTACCATCGCTTTTGCCTTTCAGGGCATGCCATATATCGTTCACGCCTATTAGAATACTCAAAACATCCGGTTTAAGTGCCAGGCAATCCCTGTCCCAGCGGTCGGCCAATTGGAATACTTTGTTACCGCTTATGCCGCGGTTGTATATTTTAAAATTATCGGATGGATAATCAGCCGACAATTGAGACGCTATAAAATACACATATCCTTTCCCGAACGCTTTTGAGTCGTTAGCATTATTTTCTCGTTTTCTTACTCGTCCCGCGTCTGTTATGGAATCCCCCTGGAACAAAATCGTACTACCTTTTGTAATAACAGAACCTCTTTTGGGACAAGCGGAGTTGCCTGCAATTTTATTACATCCTGAGGATAAAAGAGCGGTGCTTCCTATTGCGGTTGCTGTTACCGATTTCAGAAAATTACGACGTGATGTCATATTACGCTTTTTCACTTTTTTATCTCCCATATAAATTACTTTTGTAGGGCGGGCCGTGCCCGCCATTTGAAATTGCTCGCGTTGGGTGCCACCTTTCCGCCGAACGAAGGCCCAGAGGTGTTCCTGTATAATCCTCGACGGGTGGCAGCGTCTGTCTTCGGACAGGCGATGGCGACTTTCTGTTATTCGTCATTTTCTTGTAGGGTGGGCCTATGGCCCGCGTTTATTAGTTCTGCAGGGCGGTATCTCACCCCACCCGGCTTTCCGGGCAGTATATCTCATATTAAGACTATCAGCAATATTTTTATACAGGCGTTCACCCGGACACCCCGCCACCAGGGCAAAATATAGTTGCCGGAGATAAGTTTATCGAGTATAAGGAAGGGTTCGTGAGATAATCTCTAAAAATACCTGTAGGGTGGGGCTAATTGCCCCACACGATTTTCTTACGCCCTGAAAGGGCAAAATAGACTAACCCAGGGCAACGCCCTGGGTAAAATGAACGATATACATTTTTACGCCCTGAAGGGGCAAAATAAAAAACTTAGTCGCATAATGTGGGGCCTTTGCCCCACGCGTTGACTTCAAAAGGAGTATCAAAAAGATGACAAACA
>DAOVXR010000009.1 GCA_030636065.1 Sedimentisphaerales bacterium
ATAGATAAGTGCGATTCGAATAGCGACGGTATGATTACTCTATCGGAAGCCCGTATATATAGTGGCGAGTCCGAGAAGAAACGCCCTCGCCGTTCGCCCTGCTCGCATCAGTAGGGCGGGCCTGTGGCCCGCGTTTATCAAATTAGGCCTGAAGGACCAAAAGAGCTATGTAAAGCCCTGAAAGGGCGAAAGAAAGTCCGCCACAGGCGGATAAAAAGCGTGAACGGTTACAAAAAACTTATAAGGAAACCACGATGAAGAACAAACTGCTACTCAAAAGTTATTGTTTTATTTCCAATTTTCTTGGAACATTGCTGTTGATTTATGGTGGGATTTCATATGTCGCGTTATTTTTTATGCACACCAACCCTGCAGGAACGATAAGGACAATACTGCAACTGCCAGATATACTTTTCCTGGGTCTGGTGTTATTGGGTGTTTCCCGGTTCTTGAGATATGTTTCCGGTCAAACAGATCGACTGGGATGGATACTTTGTAAAGGAGAATTCATCATTTATTTCGCAATCATTATTAAGATTGTGCAGGCAATCTGGGGCTTCAGTACTGTAGGTTCCGTCTGTTTTGGTAGTAGTTGTTCTTTGTCTGCTAAATCGTTTGTCGTAATTATTGGTGTAACAATGGTATTTATTAGAATTTTGATTATGTTTGGTATTGCTCAATCTTTGCGGGTATTGAAGTTATCTTCGTTGAAAAAATTGGATGATTCCGATTAAAAATATAGCTTGTAGGGTGGGGTCTTACCCCACGCGGCTTTCTTGGCTCTGTAGTGAGATAAGATAGTTTTTTTCTTGGGAGACAATTATGAAAGATAAACTATTTTACCTTTTAGGATTTCCATTAGTTTGGTTTGTGGTTGCAATAATCACAGCTTGTCCCTGTGCTGGCAAGGCAAAGTTCCGGGAGCTGTACCGCTCTGGCTTTTATGTTGTTTCAATCTTTCGTTGTGCCTGCTACCATTTTTTGCCTTGCCCATAAAGCTGATCAGCAGGCGTAGCCCGGGCAAAAAGTAGGCCGGGCTATGCCCGCCATTCTAAAATTTCAGTTGAGTTTTTTACGGTTGAAAACCGGCAAAACAAAATGAACATAAGTCCTTATTTTTCATTTCGGGAAATTGATATAAGTTCTTATTTTGCGTACAAAATCGAATTTCAACTTTTGTCAATTAATGTCCGAATTTTGCTCAATGTAGTAACACAACCAATATGAGTTTTTTTTACACTAAATGAGATTTTTTCCGGGGTGCGCTGGTAGGCCCATAAATGGGTGGGGTGTTAAGATAGGTAAAGATAGGAAAATACTTTAAATAAATGAGCAAAAATATAAATATTTTATTTTTTTATTTTTTCCATTTTTAGGGGGCGTTAATCCCCATTTAATCAACCTTTAACCTCCAATCTATCCGCCCGTATTGGCCCGGCAGGCCCACGGCCTTAGCCTTGAGATACTGCGGGATTCGACTTATGGATATCCAATAGCACACGGATGACACGGATAATACGGATTAGCACTGATCTGAAATATTTAATTAAAGTGTTTTCCGATCCGTTTTAATCAGTTTAAATCGGTTAAATCCGTGTGCTATTCTTCGATCTTCTCCCAGTGCCCCTCATCACAGGTCAGGGCTTCATATTCCGCCTTACCGCCGAGCGCGGGCCGATTGTTCGGATTATTCAAATAGCACCCGCAGCTTTTATGAGTGCATCTCATAACGCCGTCATCGTCAACTACCATTAAATCGCTGGGACATTTTTCACATTTTGCAAGGCGCTTTTTGCGATGCTCATCGGATACTTTAATCCGCCGGGTTTTGATATAATGACTGGCAATTTGTCCCAGGTGATTTTTCAGATTATCGGCAAGCTGGAATCCCTTCGGTAATTGTTCCAACAGTTCTTGTTGATGTTCTTCTGCTTGTAAGTGTTTTTTAATTTTACTTAGACCAATGTTGTTAATCATAATACATCTTTTGGTCCAGTCATATAGATTAACACCTTCAGGAGCAACAGGTATTTCATAACCAATTTTCTTTAGCATAGCGATTTGTTTTTTTGTATTGTGTGGGTTGCAGTTTTTTTCACACCAGCCACGACGTAAATCAACGCCGACTCTAAATAGCATTGTAAGCATACATAGATTATCATTACGAAATTCACATTCTGTTAAATTAGTCATGAAAATAACCCTGTTATTGTCATAATGCTTCCGTAACAAAGTGGATGATACTCATATCCCCAACAATCGTTTTCATCTTTCATTCCACTATTGAGTACAATGGGGTCTTCCCCAAAATCTACACTAAATCCAGATCCTTCATTGTAAAAACAATTTTCGTTACCTAATAAACCATGACCTGCAGAAGCAACTATTTTCCACGTGTTAGAAGTACAAGACAAAGATACGTGAATTTCAAAGTCTCTAGCATCATAACACAAGTATCTATTGCGAGCATCACAAGCAGCGTCTATTACATACTTAAAATACCAATAATAAGTGCCACTTTGAAAATGAGTTAAATTAAAGATACCTTCGAGACATTCACATGAAGACTCACAAGGAGTTCCATCACAAAGGGTATAATTGGTTAAATTAACAGAAATAGTAGAAGGCGGTGAATAATCATCGCACGCTGCACAGCATCCCGCCGCCACATTCCTTGCCTCTAACCGGTTCTCTGCATCATTCCATTTGACCGGATAAACATTACCGCCGCAATGAAGCTCTAATTGATTAGTAGCATCGTTCCACCTTACCGGGCCGATTTCCGTTTTGGTTTTATCGTCTTCACAATAAGCAGTTAATCGCCTGTCATCATCTTTCCATTTTACAATGTGCGTAGTCATTACCAATCACCATCGCCAGAGAGATAGCGGCCTAAAATCTCATTGCCTACATAGCGGGAATTGCCTTCATCATCAGTCATTTTCCAACATAGAATATAATCGTCTGCATCAAGATTATGGCTTGTCGCGGCATCCTCCGCCATATTTAACACTGCCACACTGTCCGTGTTTTTGTTAATCAAAACAGCCGACGCGCCCCCCCAGTTAGTAGCGTCTAATTTCTGGATATAACAGTTATAAACCCCGGCACCGGCGGCATCGGATACGACCCTCGCGATGAACATTTTTGCGTGTCGCACGGCGGCGGTTTTTTGGATTGTCTCCGGAGATCGCTCGGCCTCGTTTCTTGCGGCCTGTTCGAATGTGTCCCGATTATTCATTTTTCCGTCCAACTCGCTCGCAAACCAGTTATTGCGCCAGGGCCGACGGCATCGGCGGCAATAGTAACGTAGTCTGAATTTTGCGACTCGCCGGCATCCAGCTTGTAGCTTCGCACGCGGAAATTGTATAACTGGCCATGAGAGAGAGCACCTGTAATATAGATATAATCTCCAGGGCCTTTATATATCACCTCCCCAAGTTTGCCGCTGTCAACATCATACACATTGAATCCGGTCGGGCTTACGGCCTGGTTAATGGCTGAATACCGCCATCGCAATTTTATTTTGCCGCCAGCCACGGCGGTTGCCGTCAGATTGAGCGGAGGGTTGGGAACATCCGCAAAGGCGTCGCCGTTTTCATCAATCAATATTTTACAGATCGGGGCTGAATCTCCGGACGCCAGGCCACAGCCTGATACCTGCCGGCGGATATAATCCCAACTTGTCCCCGGCGGCAAATCCTGATGATCGATAGTTACCTGGCTATCGTCAAGGTCCATCAAGGCCTGCACTTCTGTGTAGTCTATGTTGCCGTTCTGGCCACGATAGACCGCATGGCAGCCGTCGAGCAGCGGCCAGAAATCGCCGAAATGCGGATTACACAATGCCAGATCGGCTACTAATCCGAAATCCCCAAAGCTAAAATCAAAGAAGTCCGTATTCATTTATTATCAGGTTGCCTCACCAGGTGTCATTATCTTGTGTGTGTCATTTTCGCCACGCGTCAGTTCCAATACAACGCTGGAGCCATCTACGCCATAAACCCGCTCCGTGCTATTAGCTTTATTCCAATCCCGCTTATCTGCCAGCCTGGCGAGCGACAAGCCTCCCAGGGTAATCACAATCAATTTGTAACGATCCTTAGGAATTATGAGCGAACTTCCGCCATCGATTTCGCCGACCAAGTCCTTGGTTTTATCATCCCACGGCGCAACACCGTAATCGATGTTAAACGTATAAAATCCCCCACCAATCTCCGCGATGGCCGGGGCCGAACCGCTTTTGTCTGTACCACTTTCCACAGCAGTAAGAAGCGATAGCCAGGTAGGCGTTAGTCCCGTCTTCGATACCCCGCCGTCGCGGAAATGAATTCTGTATAACATACTAAATCACCTTAAATAAAAGTCCCTGTTATGGGCTCACCGATTAACCCATCAGGCCGATCTTCCGGCCAGCCCCCATCATGCGAACCCGCACCTATCGTCGAATCATTTACGCCGGCCCCCAACAGCGGTGAATTATATAACGGATCAAAATTTCCGTTTGCCGCATCGACACATTTTGGGTCGCCGGAAATATTATCACCATCCATAAAGTCAGCCCACGTCCCATCAACGCCCTCTGAATAATGAGCAGTAGTATTACCGTTTGAATGATTGTTAGATAAATATATAAGCGAAGTAGTAATGCCATTGAGGTTAATTCCATACCCGCCATTGTTACAAAAAGAACTATTGGCTATGATATTCCAATAGCGAGTATTACTCGAATAAAGTCCGTCAGACACATTACCATACACAGTACAGTTAATGACAGAAGACCTGAAACTCAAATGTATTCCATAATCGCCATTGCCATAAACTTTGCAATAAGCAATCGTACTGGAATATCCTGGATACACTCCAAGCCCGTCATTGTCATGGAAAGAGCAAAACTCCAATAAAGAATGTGAGCCTGAATTACAGCCATATCCCCCATTGTTATCAAATTCACAGTCAGTCATTGCTAAATATGAACTTGTAGCGTGCCAATTAAAACCGCGATCTGTGGCCTGTCTGAATCGGCAATTATCGAAAGCATGATAATTTGTTGCTGTTACTGAATTATAAACACAATGGTTGGCAATATCATTCCCATCGAGAACCAAATCTTTCCATTTGTAGTATTCAGGCGTTCCGCTGTCTATTAACAAAATCGGAGTTGCCCCCAGTCCCGCTACAGCATTCCATGTTGGTCTGCTCTCGCTAACAGATAAATCCCCACCATCAGCATAATCCACACCCCTGATGATAATCTTATTTGCAGAAGTCCCAGTTACAGCAGGTAAAGTAATTGTTGCTGCAACATCATAATCTGTTCCACTTACCGTGTCAGATGCAATATGAACCTCATCACCAGCAGCAACCAAACTCAATGCCGTCGCAATACCGGTTCCATCAGCTAAAAATGCACCCCCAACATTACAATCACAATCAGTACCACTTTCATATGGCTCACCTATATCAATTGTTGTATCCGTATGGGCAAGAACCACATACCAATCATCAGCATAAGTATCAAAAAAGTCAATATATACAAGAGTTCCATCAACACAATTAGCGAACGGAGCAGCACCCGGACCCTCTATTCTTATGGAACCAAGTCCATTATTGTAAATAGTACAAGCAACTTTTCCGCCGCCCCACGTACCAACAGATGTCGGCTCCCCACTAGCCCCCTGACATGTTTCATAAGTGGCAGTTTCACCTTGTACAAATCCGCCACCGTAATTATTAGTGCCTGCCATATTACCAGGTCCGCCGAGAATAAAGGTATTAGCCATCGGTTGCCTCCAGCCGAGCAGCTTCTTCCTCAGCCTCACGGTCAGTCTTCAGTGCCAATACAAGACCGCAACCATTATTCGCCTCACCCTTTACTTCCAGTAGCTCCAATTGCTCATCGGTAATGTCCAACATCGTCCGTAGTTTCGTTACCCGTTCTGCATGTCGCTCCTCGTTTAAGCGTTCAAGCCGAATGAACATGAACGCATTATGATTCTGGTTGCCCGTAGGCGAACACATAGCGTCTATCTGCTTAACCGTCTTTCCGGCAAGGTCTGTTCGCCAACGGATAATCGCGGCTTGTTTTATTATATCAGCTTTTGTGTCTGTCATTTTTTATGTTTCTTACAAAGAAGGCTTAATGTGCCCTCTTAAAACAGCCTCGACCATCGGCAGCAGCTTGATCGCCGAGAACTTATTGATCGAGCCGCCATCGAAGCCGACACTTGATAGCCCGATGTCATCCCGCCTCTTAAATATAAACGTCCCCTGCTCGATAGCCGCCTCTCGCAGATCAGCCGGCAGTGCCGTCTCGCCGTCGCCTGGCGTGTCGGCAGCGGAGCAATAGCCGCCGCGATAGACGATCTGTATAGCATCCTCCTGATCCGGCCAGGATGTTCCGATCCGGTAGAGTATCCCGTTCTTGCCAACCCCAACGAGCCTGTAACTTGTATCAGCCGTCAGCGCCGTGGCGCTATCGAAGTTATAGGTATAAGATTCCTTTATGCTCGTGATCGCGATGATAGGGTAATAGATGACCTGTAATCGCTTACCCAGGCCGGTATAGTACTCGGTCACATCTTCACCGGTCTGGATAAAATTCCGCCGACAGTATTGGTTAAAGATGGCTTCGAGGCCCAGCACGATCCGGCCTATGGTCTGATCGTGATCGGTGCCGGTGATACCGAGCCGATGTTTAATGTCGTCGATAGTACATATTTGCCCAACCGATGAGTCAGCCAGGAGCCACGCCTCAGCGGTCGTATCTTCGTCCGTGGCACATAGTGCCCGGACACGCAGGAAGTTGGCCGTATCGGTGAACGTGCCGATCCCTGTGGCACCTGAGGCGATAGGGACACTCGGAATACCTGCGTGCTGATCGGTCTCGACAGTAACGCCGCCATCTGATGATGTATCGATCTGCACATCGGTAATGTCGTTACCAGTTCCGCCTCCTGCGTTCTTGACGATGATGGTAAAACCGGACACCTGCTCAATATTGACCCAGTCAATAAGAGTAGTCAGCTCATCGGTTACCGCGACGGCGGCGGAAGTCTTTTTTACTAATTCAGCCATGATTATTTAGTCTTATAATCGCCCGGCTTACCTGGCCGAAGCTGTTTGTCGTTCGGTGTCGTGATCTGTTTGCTGGTTGGTTTCTGGGGCGGTTTCTGTTCTGTTGATTTCGGTTCCACAGCAGGCTCCTTCTTCTTGGCTACCTTCTTTTTTCGTCTTGAGTTTATCCCACGGAGCACACGTCTCCTTATAACTACCCTTCGGCAGTCTTTTTATCGTGGACTTGGGCAGATCATAAGGACCATCCTTCAGGAACATGCCCGCCGGGCCGATATAGGTCTCTTTCATTTGCACCCACATAACATTTTGTCCTTTCTGTTTTTCATTCTGGCCACCATTAGGCTGGTCAGGTTAATCGTCTTGAAATGATGGCATATTATTTTCGGATCGACCTTCAAGACAAATCCCGCCTTGTTGGCTTTTTGGAAAAAATAGATATCCTCCGACATCTGCGAGCCGTCCGGCCGCTCTATCCATCGGAACCAGGGCCACTTGATAAATTCGAACGTATCCCGGCGGATCAGCAGGCAGCCGGCACCGCCGGCATCAACCTCAAAAGGTTCGGACTCATCAGGCAACTCCGCCAGTAGCTGGTAACTTCCCTGGTTATCTCGTCGCGATAATGCCCAGCGGAGACCATTAGCAAGCAGTGGGTAACAGCCGCCGGCCAGGGGAGCGTCTAACTTTAACAGCCTGTCCAATACATCAAGCGGCGGTTCAACGTCGCTGTCCAGAAAGAACAGATGCGTAAGCTGGCTGTGATCGAGAAACGTTCGGACGATACTATTGCGCACGTAGTCAACGGGGCGGCCCGTGGCGGTGATGAAATCTACATCGCCACGGTAGGCAATGTTGTGAGCAACCATAGATGTCCGCTCATGCACGCCGCCTTCGGTTGGTATGGCCATTAATATCTTATTCATGTTTTCTCGATTTTAATATATGGGGCGGGCCGTAGCCCGCCCCGGTAAGGGTTTGCTTATACAACAATATGCTCAGCCAGACCGGCCAGAGTAGCCGAGTCGGGTGTTACATCCGGCTTGGTGAGGATGCCGGCAATCGCCAGATTGCAACCGGTGGTGCCGGCCCCGGCGTGCGGGGCCTGAACTCGCATATAACGGCCGTGTGTAGTCATCAGGCTAACATCGATTGCAAAGATACTGTCGTCCTCCGTCGCGCCGATGGCATCGGCCAGGGCGGCGTCAGTAACAGCGGTGTAGGTACCGTCTGTCGTGTCGCACTCTTCGATAAGCGGCGCGGTGCCCTCTGCGGTGGAACCTATAGCGGCATCAACCGTGCCGACCAGGAACTCCACCCGTAAGTGCCCCCAGCGGCAGCCGTTTTGGACGGTATCGATATAGGCGTTGCCTGCAAAGTCGCCGTCATTTTTAAGCTGAGGAGGCAGCAGTATCTTGCTGAAAGATTCTTGAATTTCAGGTATCATTTTTATGCTCCATAAAAAGGGTTTAACGATCCTTTATAGTTACTTTAATGGCCTTTTTTTAAGACCACAAAACAAATCAATTGCTTACGCTATATCAGCCCACAGGCCCACCAACGGCCCGGCGTTGGTTGTGTTACCGACCCCGTGATTGTTGATAGCGATCCGCTCGGTGCCCATGATAACGATCTGACGCTCGAGGAATTTCACTTCCTTACTCTGCTCGATAGTCATCTTGCGGCGGTCGCCCAGGGCGGCGCCCATCTTCCAGTTGCCATAAAGTGCCGGACAATGATCGGCGGCCTCTTTAGCGGTCGGCATACCGCCGCCGAACTTAACCTTGCGGCCCAGGAATACCGGGTTAACTAAATAATCCGGTCTCAGTATCTCTGCCGCAAATGAGCCGCCGGCGGAGAAGGCGGCGTTAAGCATGACGGTCAGATAAAAATTCTTCGAGCTGACCCAGGCGATCTCGCTGTCGAACTCCGCGTATTGCGGCAGCAGACCCGCGACAGCCAGGAAGTCCTGCAGGTCGATGGACGACCACGCACCGGCGGTGTCCTGAACCTTCAGGCCCTTGCAGCTACCTATCGCGCTGGCAACTGCCCGCAGGGCTGCGCGTGCGCCGAGGATGTTGAAGTACGTACTGGTCCCGTCCCCGACGAACCCGCAGGAATCTTCCTGGTTACCGAAGGCGCGGGCGAGCGACCGGCCGACAACCTCGCCGACGGGTATAGCGGCGTCCTCGTCCAGGTTGCGGTTGATCGCGGTATAAGCGACCCATTCCAACGGATTAAGTCCCAGTGATTTGAAGCCGAGATTCCCTTCGGTGGCCGCAACGCCGGCTGCGGGGCAATACACGGTAACATCACTGGTCTGAACCGGTATAGACTGATCGCTGCTGCCCAGCGGCATCTCCTGGGCAAGCTGGCGGTAGGCACTGAATGCCTCGATCAGGGTAATCAACTGTGGGATGAAGTCCGATGGTGCCAGCACCGCGCCTGCGGTAAGATCATCAGAGCTTAACGCCTTGACGATTTTGTCGCCGACGATCATCCGCCGCTCGATGCCGGTCTCATCGAACGCCTTTTTGGCCTCCGGTATCTTCATTATATCAGACATAACGAACAGGCCGAAGTTTTTGGCCATATCAAGGGTTGGCCAGATGCCATTATACGACCCATCGGGCGCCTTGATAGATTCGTAGCGTGTACGCCGCAGGAACTTGATCTGTTCGACCATGTCTTTTACTGTAAGCTGCAACTGCGCAGCCTCTTTCTGGGCCTCCTGGAACGCCTTGTCCTTATCCGCTTCCCGTTCGGCCAGGTACTCCCCTGTAGCGTCCTTGACCGCCTCCCTAAGTTCGTCCTTTGTGGCCAGCCCCTTACAGGTATCGGTCACCATTTTTGTTATTCTTTGTTCCAAAACGTCTATCTCTTGCATGACTTGACTCCTATGTTTGTTTGATCGCCTCTTGTAAGGCATTTTTGATAACAGATAAAATTCGCTCGGACAAATTATCATCGCCGGCGGGAACGGAGGTATCAGATTTGCCGCCGAGCAACAGCTTTTCTGCCAGTCCGTCCTGATCGGCAATTAGTAACGTCTTGATCTCGTCGAGCGATTCTTCGATTGTATCTAACCGCTCGCTCATAGTTTTTGCGATGCGTTCTTCGAGTTCTTCTACTCGCTTGACAATATCCGCCTCATCCTTGATATCCCGGCGGAAAAATCCAGACTTCGACAGAGCCTCACGATTCGCCCCGACCGCTACGCAGGATATTTCATACAATTCGATTTTGGTAATGACATAAAATCGCTTACCGCTTTTAGTCTCCTCGTGGCCGTCGAGTATCCGAAATCCAATCGATACCGCCCGCATGTGTTTTTTGCTGTAAAGATTCCAGTATTCCTTCCCAAGCTCCGTATCGATCGCAAAATTGAGCCGCATTTGAGAATAAGTCTTGAACGCCTTAAACGAATCGGTATCCCACGAACCGATCACCGACGGCTTCCCATCGGATAACCGATGCTGATGGCCGGCCAATGCGACCGGATTCCTGGCGAACCCCTTGATGGAATCGGCTATGGCTTGAACCTCGACGATCTCATCTTGCCGATCGAGGTTACTCGACGAAATTACGAAGTTGACACTGTGATCATCTTCGTTAATCGAAGCGGCTTTTTCATCGGCTGATTTTTCAGCGATATATGCCAATAAATGTCTGATGTCTTTTTCCATGATCAACCCGCTTTCTTCTGCGCTGCTCGCATATCCGAATATGAATAGAACTTTATATTTGTGTAATTCGCAATCGACTGTTCTTCGCGCAGGGCCGCCGCTATTTCGAGACACCGACAATTAACGATGTTGGCTGCGCTTCCGGCCGGATCGCCCGGATACATCAGCCGCTCACCGCCTACGATGAATGCCTGGCCCAGCGGTATCGCCTTACCGTACAATGCCCCGGCCGTCCGGTGTGCCTCGCGAACCTGGTCATCGCCGCTGGTGATCCAGCCCTTGCCTTCAACGCCCGAATGCCTGAACCCTTCATGCCTGCCGGAATCCAGCGCTCCGGCCGTCTGCGTGCGTGCGATGGTAAGTGCCCGTGCGCGGTTCGAGCCGAGGTACTTGGCGATTTGTTTGGTCAGGGCGTTGAGCGAATCGCCCCGTTCTAAGCCTGCTCGAAGGTGGCGAGCAACCATATTCTGTGTGGTCTGATTGACCTTGGTGATTTTAGCGGTGGATATAATCCGCTTTGCCTTGATTCGCTGTGATCGTTTGACCAGGTCAACCGCTGACTCGAACGCATCGTCCTGCATGCCGGATGCCTCTGTCAATGCCTGCCGGATGCCAAGCTCCATCGCTCGCCCGAAGAACGTCTCATTGATGACCTTGATCTTGCCGTTTTCTATTTTCAGGTCGAATACGACATTCGCGATAATCGCTTCGGTATCTTTGGTTGTGATTTTGGAATCGTAAGATTTCAGTTCCTTGTATGCCTTCGTCAGCTTTTGGGTCAATATCCGTTGTTGTCGTAAGAAGAACTTCCGGAGCGATTCGTTATATTCTCTCTCAAGTCCCGCCCAGCTTATCACCCAGTTGCGCCACACGCGCAATCGTTGTCGATCGTCTTCCTGCTCATCGGCCTTTGTTTTTGTAATAAGGTTATCTGTAACCTTGCCTCCTTCATCATCCTCACCAGGCGTTTCCCCTTCAGGCAGCCCCGGACCGGTCAGTCCCTCCAGCCCCGCCTCAAGCGTAAAGCTGGCCGGCACCTGGCCCATCGGTATCCACCATTCATCGCCCCAGGGATTCTCCTGGTACGGCAGATCGTGGGCACGGATCAGATCGTTCAGCGTCACGCCGGCCTCCGTGAACTTTAACACCTTTTCGGCAAGCTCGTCCTGGACCTCCTGAACCGTGGGATGTTGGGAAACATCGAGCCATATAAAAACCCGCTGTTGTAATGCCACAGCCTTTTGCAGGCTGCGACGATGGTAGCGATTAGTAGCCAGGCTACGGTAATGGCAGGTTCGCGAGTCTTTGAGTGCTACCGTTCGCAGGTCCCCCGTGCGGAATTGGGAGATGATGCCATCAGTAACATGGCCGGCAAACAACATTGCCAGCGGGACAATCGTGTTGAAGACAAAATCTCGTTGTGCCGGGCCGTGTGAGTACTGGGCCTCGGTGATCAGACCCGCGACGCCAGGCGGCACACCGAACGTGCTGCATATTCGGGCGCTGTGCAGAGTCATCAGGTCGGCCACCTGCATATCGACCATAGTCTGGGCGATAGTCTTAATATCCAACCCGCCGGTCAACAGTGCGGTACGCTTGGCTTTACCGGCCCCCGCGTGCCGCGCCTCGAACTGGCTGCGATTCAACCGCACCTGGTCTTCAGACATATTATTCGGCGCTGTTAAAATAATGCCGGGTTCCGCTCCGTTCTCCAGGGCGGCCGAATTGAACAGAGTAGCGGCGTAGGTATAGTTTATGTTCAACTGGCAGGCTGTAGCGGGCCCAAGCCCGTGAAACCGATCGTAAGGGTTGAAGTTCTTCCACTGATAGACTTCGTCGAGTGAGAATTGCTCTTTCTGCCCGCCGCTGCCGCGAAATTCCCAGCCGACAAGTTCGCCGTTAGATTTGCGGTTGTGTGTAATCGGGTGCATCTGTGTGCCGCTGACTATAAATATCTCCGCAGGCGGCTGGCCGGGCGCTTTGTCGAGAAAGACAAAGAACACATCACGGCTTAACGCGTAGTGCCCGATTGCCTGTGTGACGAATTGCTCCCAGTTCAGCGATGAATTGAACAGCAGGTCATAGACAGGCCCCGACTCTACTATCCTGTCATCCTGTGTGGAGATAACCGGGGGCAGGCCGAGTATGCCGCCGATGAGTTTTTCTACACATTTGAACACGAGATCGATCTGCTTATACGGCATGGTCGGCCTCGATTTGCGATCCTCGTCGCCGTCGAGTAACCTGCCCCACTGAGCGATCGCCTCATCGAGGCTGAGGTCCTTCTTAACCTCGACAGCCTTGGCTGAGGCGGGCGTAATTATGTATTGTTGATTTTCCATACTGCCTTACTCGAATACCACACATTTTGGGATTACCGGTTGATGGGCGGCCTCTAACATCAAAGCGAACGCCCAGAAGTCGTCCGCGTGCCCCTCGCTGTCACGAGCCGCGTCGAGCCGGACGTTACCGGCGGCGGTTGTTGTCTTGCGTATTTTGTGAAAGCTCTCCCTTGTTTGATAATCATCCGGCAGGCGCACCCTGCGATCCTCCAGGTAACCGACTGCCCTGCCGGCCATAACTTCTTTGATCGCTGCCGTGAATTTTATTTTTTCGACTCTGTATTCGCCAAGTTCCGTCTGCAGCTCCTCGACCAGCATATCGCCGATCCCCGTCGCATCACCGCAGGCACGCACAACCTTGGGATGCGAGAGGTGGCCACGGATGATCTTCTTTTGAAGCCCGTACTTCATCTTCTTGAGCTTGATGTTCTCGCGGGCAATCAGGACATCGCCGACCTTTTCAGAACCCCACAGAACAGTCAGGTCGTGTTCTCGGCCGATATCGAATCCGTAATAACGATCTCCATCCCCCCAGTTTCCGAGTATCCCTTCGGCCTCGCAGGATTGGTACAGATCGTAAGGGATAAGAACCGATGCAGCCGCCGATGGTACGCACATGTATTCCTGGTGATAGGCATCGTTGTTCCGGCTCTTGGCGCGGCACTCATCGATAAATTCCTGTCGAGCCTGCAGGGACACCTGTTCGAGCTTGCGAATCTTTTCGGCCAGCCCCTGTTCCACCGCCACAGTGATCGGCGTAAAGTGATACGACCACGGCAGTGTCTTAAGCTGCTTGGCGGTAAAATCACCGCTGATGATTTTTCTCGCCTTTTTAACCAGGTTGTCGAATTCCGTCCCCTCCCCATTGCGGGTGGTCAGTATCGACAGGTCATAGCCCCACGTAGTTACGGGCGTCGCGGCGTCTAACATCTCACCCGGCCGATCATGCCAGTCGAACTCATCCAGACACACATCGCCGCCCTTCGAGCGGAACCGTCGCGGGTTACTGCTCATACAGTTAATCCGGCTGCCGTTCGGGAACTCCACGACGTAATTATTGTACTTGTATCCCCTCTCATCTTCTAACGGCTCGATAAAATGCTCCGCCACCGCTTCGAGCAGTTCGCACCACTGACGACAGTACGCGGCGAACTCGCTCGCCGCCGATTCATCCGCCGAACTGAACCAGTAATCCCTCTTGTGATCGATCAGATTCCGCCTCCGCACAGCCTTATAGCTCTCGGCGTATGTGGCGCCGATCCGCCTGGACTTATCCCATAGCTTGAACCGGCCCGGATCGTTAATCCATTCGACCTGGTACGGCAAAAAATAGTCAGTAGGTAATGTTTCGGCGGCTTTTACGATTTCGTTACTCCGAGATGTTCGTCGATAATTTCCTGAATAACTTTCCGGTCAACCCCCGCCTTCTTGAGCTTCTTGCGTGTCCCCTCGGCGGCCGCCTTAACCTTCACCTCGATCTGATCCCGGACATACCTGTCCGAATTGATTGCTATGCTTGTACAATCCCGCATGGCCGTCGCGACCTCGCGTAACTGTTTTGCGGTAAAGTCCTCCTGGCTCGATATGAAGTCGATTGCGGCTGCCGTAATCATCTCGGCGACCGCCTTCTGTGTCTGCGATGCCTTCTCGTTCGAGATGTCCGCCATAACCTCGCGGGTTATCACCCCCGCCTGTTTCATCCGGGCAATCGTCCGCATCCGCTTACCGAACCGCCCGATCGCTGAAAGCGAAACATCAAACCCTTTATGACCGCAGTATGTAACAACATCTTCATATCGCGGCTTGCCGACCTCTGTCGCGTCCATAAGGGATGGGTAATCGGACGGCCAGAAGTTGTCGATCAGCATCTGCCGTATCGTCTGCTGCAACCCCTTGGGCAGCCGGTCAATCGAACTATGTGTTCTTCGTTTACTCATAATTAGTTATCAGTGTAAAGTTATCAGTTATCAGTTATCAGTTATCAGATAACCGATAACTTTTTTTCTACTCTTAAACTTCCAACGTCGGATCGCCCATCGTCCGGTCGGCGATGTCTTTACCCTTCGCCGTAAGCCTTACAACCTTTTTGGCGAATGTCTGTTTGATCCCTGCCAGATCATCGACAAAGTTCAGATACCCCTTCTCTGTCAGATAGTGGACATCCTTCTCGAACAGCGTCCAGTCGTATGATGGGTCCGTCCCGCAACCGACCCGATACACCGTCTCTAACCGTAGCGGTGTCGGGTACATCATATTCAGCCCGTCGAGTATCTGCCTGCGTGCCAGCTTAATTTTCAAAACTTCCGGGTCAGCCATTGGTTTTTTTCTCCGAAAAAAGTATAAGAGTGTAAGGGTGTAAGGGGTTCCTCATATACTCATCTACCCTTATACCCTTATACTTCTTATCAGTGTTTATCCGCCGCATCCGTGTCATCCGTGTTCTATTTTGCCTATCTGTAATCTGCCTCTTCTTTTTTCTTGTTCACCTGCGTCACCACTTCACGTGTTATCTGCCCGATGATCTTCGGCAACTGCTCTACTACCTTCAACTGCCCCTCCAGCGTCGCGAAGCTCTCGGCGATTTTGTCTAATTTTTTGCGGGTATATGATTCGCTCTTGATAAAGCTCTCCGCCGTAACAAATTCCCGCTGCGAGTCGATCTTGCACGCGGCGAACTGTTGGGCCATCCTGCTGACCTCCGCCTGCGATGCCTCGATTCGATTGTCTTGCTTATCCAACCGCGTGCCCATGCCATCGACACACTGCTTGATCGACCGCAGATAAAACACAATCATCGCCCCGACAAACGACAGCAGAAAGCCGAGTATAATATTCCAGGGAAAAACAGATTCAGTCATTGGTTTTTTTCTCCGAAAAAAAGTATTCAGAAGTGAGGATTTTTCATAATTCAAAAAACTATATAAACACAGCCTTCCGTTTGGGTTATACTCATTTCAAACTACAACAAAGAAAGGAGTATTGCCATGGACGGCAGGCTGTGGATGACATTGTATCACGAAATACATC
>DAOVXR010000237.1 GCA_030636065.1 Sedimentisphaerales bacterium
AATCGCAGTCTCCATCTTGCCCGGCGTGTCGATCTCAATCACTTCAAACTTTCCGCCTGAGTTGCCGGGGTTGCGAATCCAAAACACCATTTTGTTAGACCACGCCGCGTTCACTATATCAGTCCACCCGTCGCCATCGACGTCAATCGGCAGATTGGCGAAATCGTCGTAATATTCTCTTCTTTCCGTCAACTTACGCACGAAATGTTTCTTCCACGTCGGAGCCTCGTACCAAAACCCGCCACAATAAATATCGGGTCGGCCGTCCCGGTTGACGTCCAGTACCCCGGCAGCCTCAAATCGCGAGTCCGCATTAATAATATGCCTGCGAAACTTCACGTCCCCAGCACAACCGCAAACAGTAAAATTAGATATAATAACCACCAAAAACAACAAAATCAGAGGTTTTTTGGAAAGGTTCATTATTGGTACTCCTTATAATAGGTGCCGACGTCAAAAATCAATGCGTGGGCCACAAGCCCACCTTACAAGAAAATGACGAATTATGAAATCAGAATGACGAATCAATGACGAAATCCTAATGACAAATACAACCCAACAGCATAGGCTGAAGCCCATCCTACATGACTATTGGTCAGTTAAAATCATTTCACTGGGTTCCATGTCAACAATTACACAGGAACACCTCTCTGAAATACAGAAAGGTGCCACCCAGACTATTAGCAGTAAATGGCGGATACGGCCCGGGCTACAAGCTTCCCGCTCCCAATCCCAAAATTGTTACCGGCTCCAGCGGATACTCATCCAGCAGTTTGTTAATATCGTCGGCTGTGATACTTTGCAGTTTCTTCAACTCGTCCGCCATCGACCGGTATTCCCGCCGATATATCCAGTTCAGGCCCAACGGCACTAATCTGCCCATCGGCAATTCGCCACCTAACGTCATGCTCGAAGCGATCTTGTTCTTGCTGCCCAATAATTCTGTTTCAGTTATCCCTTTTCGACGAACATTCATCAGTGTTTCCCTGACAATCCCGACAACCTTTTCGGCCTGATCCGGGTCACAGGAAATATATGTATAAAACGCCCCTATCCCATCCGCCGCATCACATTCCATGTCCGCACTGTCCGCCATCGCTGAGTCAACCAACGCCCAATACAACCGTGAGCCAGTGTCGTCTCCTATTATATTCGCCAGTACTCCGGCGGCATAACGCAATTCGCTTTGCGCCGAAGGCGCCGCGCAGATCAGGCAAATATGCTCCCGCTGAATCTGTTCCTTTATCACCGATTCCTTTTTACCCGTCCCACGAAAATCACTCAACTCACGAACAGCGCCACTGGCGGGCCAATCACCGCACAATCTTTCAGCCTGTTCAATCAACTTTTCCCAGTTCAACTTCCCCGCGCACGCCAAAACCATATTATCCGGCGCATACCGTCGATTGAAATAGTCCCGCATTTGCCGACTGCTCAGACTCTGAATGCCTTCGACCGTCCCAAGCACACTATTACCGCATCCATGCTCACCGAAATGCAGCCGTCGCGCCCGGTCCATCACATCGAAATGCGGCATGTCTTTATACATAGCAATCTCTTCACAAATCACTCCTTTTTCAGTATTGAAATCATCATCACGCAATGCCGGCCGCATCATGTCAGCCCATAAGTCCAACACCTTTTCCTGATACTCCGGCAGTACCGCGGCGTAATAAACCGTGTTCTCCTCCGATGTGAACGCGTTATATTTCGCGCCCATCTGATCGAATTCCAGGTTCACCTCCAAAGCCGATCGCTTCGGGGTACCCTTAAACATCATGTGTTCCAAAAAATGACTCACGCCCGATACCTCCGGAGATTCGTCCCGTGAACCGGTACGCACAAAAAAGCCAAGCGCCATCGACCGTGCCGACGGCATCTCTTCGGCCATCACCACCAAACCATTATCCAATTCCGTCTGTCTGAAATTCACTATTTACTCCTTTAGTAATCGCGTGGGGTAAGACGCTACCCTACAGGACTACAATATTTTGTAATACTATCTTGTAATTCTTTGTTTTTCATGCGTGTTTTTTTTCGACTAATCATAATCTGTTTATAGATAATATTTTATGAGCCGTTTTGTAAAGAGAGAACTTTGTGCCTTTTGTGCTTTTTTGTGGCTGTTAAATCTTAATTTCTCTGTGTCCTCGGTGTTCTCTGTGGCAAATTTTTCTTCTTTGCTTTCTTCGCTATCTTCTGTTCATTTTTTTTATCTTTTCTTAATCTGTGAAATCCTGCGTAATCTGCGGATTATTTTTTCTTCTGTCTTTTCTTATCCGCGATCTCCGTGGTTAAACTATTTCTTGTTGCGGCTTGACCGCCCTAAGGCTTTTGTGTTAAATCGCGGTTATATTAACGTAAATATTGAGGATAGTCAAGCAGGGACCCCCCGCTTAAACAACGGAGGCCGGCTATCAGGAAATGTCAGAAAATAACAAGAAAGGACAGAGAAGATGAAAAAGACACTGGTTTTGGCAATTGTGGCGGGGATGCTGGCAGTAAATTCCGGTGCGGCAGAAAATAAATTCACAAACACGTTTCTATATCGCATTGGCGCTACATTCACCCCGCAAGACATCATAGACGTTCACAAATACGACCTGATTGCAGTGCAGGGGTTCAGATGGGCACAGGTGAACGGAGATACATGGGGGGAACTAAAGAAACTCAATCCTGATATTTTGATATTCCCCTATTACGGTTCGCATAGTAATGATAATAATGACGATAAGGCAAATCCATATAAGAGCGGCATGGGGCGATGGAATATTTCACGCGGGCACTCGATGGGAAACACCAACACCGATAATCCAGACTTGTTTTATCTGACCAGTAGTGGAAAACGTATCAGTGCCGGTCCGGCATGGCCACGTTCGTGGGCGCTGGATTACGGCGATCCTAAGGTCCATCAATACTGGCTCGAAGCATACATTACAGACAATGTGAACAAGCCATGGGAAGCAGATGGTGTTATGCTCGATACTGTCCCTGTAAGGTTCACGGGGTTAGACGGAACTCCAACAGGATATTCAGACGCAAAGTGGCAGAGGGATATGCGAAATTATCTCAATGCGCTATCTAAAGGACTCGCTAACCACAACAAAATTATCTGGGGGAACACAGGCGTTATAAAAACACAGTGAACAATAATACATACTTCAGCTTTACAGCAAATACTTATTCCGATGCCGTATATTACGACGAATACGATATCGATCTTGGTAACGCAATCGACACATTCAAAGTAACGAAAATCGGCGGCAATAATATCTACTACCGCGAATTTGAAAAAGGATATGTTTATGTCAATCCCACCAGAAAGAATGTGCTAAATATCCCTTTGCCGAAAACCTGCAAACAGCTAACTCATACTAATTTCAAGAACGATCCCGCTACAATTTCAAATACCACCACCATTAATTTAGTATCGCACCGAGGGACGTTTTTATTGAAAAAGTAACGTAGGAGAATGTAGAATCCAGAATCCAGAAGAAAACAGAAGAGAAGGAATTGAACAGAAGATAACAAAGGAAGCAAAGAAAAAAAGAGAAGTGAGGATTTTTCATAATTCAAAAAACTATATAAACACAGCCTTCCGTTTGGGTTATACTCATTTCAAACTACAACAAAGAAAGGAGTATTGCCATGGACGGCAGGCTGTGGATGACATTGTATCACGAAATACATC
>DAOVXR010000013.1 GCA_030636065.1 Sedimentisphaerales bacterium
GGTGTACATAAGTCTTTATTTTTCGTTCCGAAATCGTCTTAATGGCGATTAAATCGACAGCTCCTAAAGTGAGAAGCTAATGAGAAACAGAATGACCGTGTGGGGTAAGACCCCGCCCTACGAGACTACAAGGCTGTCTTTCGATTATTTCCAATTCAACACGATTTTTATCTTGACAAAAGCGACCAACAATATAGAATGCGGCAATTGACAAGTGAATAATGATAGAACAGTTTTTGGCGGCTCATAATGAGCCTTAAAAGGGAAGACGGTGCGAATCCGTCGCGGACCCGCCGCTGTAATCGAGTACGAAAACCGGACCACGCCACTGTCCTTATGGATGGGAAGGCCCGGCAAGTAGGATGATCCGAGAGCCAGAAGACCTGCCATAAACTCCTCCCGTGCCGGGTGTTTTGTAAATGACTTCGTGGGTTGAGTCAGTTAAAACGAGCAGGTACGCTCTTTGGGCGCGTCTGTTTTAGCGCTGATTTTATGGCCTCATGTTTCCCTCGAAGCATGAGGCTTTTTTTATTACTCAGGCTAATTGTAAAAAACGCAGGCACTGAAACTCAACCCGCTTGATTTTTTCTAACAGTGGAAAAAGGCGCTACTTATGCCGGCTATATGGACCTTTTCGCTGAGAACATACACATAGTTGATAAAAACAAACATGGAAAAACTAACAAACAGAATAAAACGAACTTAACTTTTAAAAAACGAAAGGAATGGATTATGCAAATGTTATCAACAAAAAATATTTTTTCGGCTGTTGCTATTACAATTGTGTCTTTTACCGTGTCGGTATTAGCGGCACCATATGAGTTCAACGGCGCTCTGATTGAAGTGGATGCGTGGGTAGGCTCCGGCGCCAACGAGTCGATCCTCGTGGTGGACTGGAACCGTTTGGACTATGGAGCAAATACTATCACTGAATCACATGCGTTCGGATACAGATGGGACGGAACAAAATATGAGTCCGATATGCTCGATGACTTCCACAACGCGAGCGTGTTTTCCATATCTACCGGCTACGATGGCACCTTCCTGTACAACATCGTTTATGATGACGGTATGGAAGTGCATCAGCACATTGAAGAAGGCAGTTGGAACTTTGCAAGCACGTCCGATCCTTATGCCCGTTGGGGCGCTTGGGGCGACTCTGAATGGGACTGGAGCCAGGTGGGGTTCGACCAGAAATTGCTGGCCGACGGTCAATTCGAGGGGATCAATGCGGTAATGTATTTTGGGTCGGTGCCTCCCGGAGCCGACACATCATTTCAGTTGGATATTCCAATAATTCCCGAACCAGCAACAATAGCTCTGTTGGGTATCGGAGGATTATTTTTGCACCGGCGAAAACAATAAGTATCAATTATGGTTACTGCCGAAAGGATGGGCGGAGCC
Organism: Sedimentisphaerales bacterium; assembly: GCA_030636065.1. The sequence continues at coordinate 1,405 of DAOVXR010000013.1, forward strand.
GACATTGCGGCTTCGCCCATACCCCGCACAGGCACAAAAGGAATAGAATTATGAATATCCAAAAGACAGTCGTTATAATAATGATGGTTTTGCCGGTTCTTTCCGCGACGGCAAGAAGCCTTGATTATGATCCGAATGATTTCGCGATTGAGGTTATGGAATATGTCGAAGGCAGCGGGGTCGGTAGTGATTTTATAACAGGGGATCCATTTAACAATCCTGATTGCGCATTGGGCAGGCCTACGCTGGAGACAACAGGGGACGGCTGGTACATACCCGTAGATGAAAACGTGCCGGTAGTGCCGGTATATCCGGCGTTCCGGGCCTTCGAGTTGGTAACAATCGGCAACAGCGGCTACTTGACAGTTAAGTTCAGCCATAAAGTTGCCAACGACAAAAACAACCCTTACGGCATAGACCTGATCGTATTCGGAAACGCCTGCCAACAAATAGGAAGTGGTCAAAGCTGGACAAACGGTAATCCGGAAGAAACGACAGTGGGAGGCGGCATTTTCAGGGAACCGGCAATTGTCAGCGTCAGTCAGGACGGTAATGTCTGGTATGAGTTTTCATCCGGGCCATACGCCGATGATTTTGCCCCGACGGCAAGCTATCAATGGGACAGAGTCAATGACGTATGGGCGGACGAGCTTGACCCGACCCGGCCGGTGGACCCGTGTTTCTGCGCAGCAGATTTCGCAGGGCAAAGCATCGCGGATATGATCGACGCTTACGACGGCTCGTCAGGCGGGACAGGTTTCGATCTTGAGGAACTCGGCTTAGACTGGATAATGTATGTTCGAATTTCAGACGACCCGGGCAGCAGCGCAACGACCGAAATAGACGCCGTCGCGGATGTAAGCTGCTGCGGTGATTACAAACACCCATTTCCTATAGGCGATCTTACCGAGGATTGCAGAGTGAATTTGCTGGATTTCGCGGTACTGACAGAGCACTGGTTAGTGTGTACCTGGGATTGTCCATAAACACAATGCAAAATAACAAAAAAAAAGCATTTACGATTGTCGAGCTTCTTGTCGTTATAGGGATAATATCGCTATTAGTGGCGATACTTATGCCCGCATTGAACAGAGCACGTGAGCAGGCACGCGGAGTACTCTGCCTTACGAAAATACGACAACTGGTAATCGCTTCCTACACTTATGCCAATAATCATAATGACTATTACCCGATAGCGTACAGCTACGAAAACGCGAATTCGATTTTTACCGCCCATGCCTGGGACTTCACCACCATAAAAGACTGGACCACACGTGAAACAAAGGTAATACCGGGACTACTGTGGCAGGGTGAAACTATCGCGGAAATACAACAGTGCCCCTCATTCGACGGCGAGCATAACTGGTTAGACGACCCATATACCGGCTATAATTACAACACAAGCTACATCGGCCACGGAAGCGAAGAAAACATTACAACCCCGGCAAAAATAACCGATGTCAGAAGGCCGAGCGAATGCGCTATTTTCGGCGACGGCGAATATGCAGGCGGAGCAAATAAATTCATGCGGGCGCCCTGGCCGAGTGAGGGCGATGACGGGTTCTTCGGCAGAGCGGCTGGTACGCAGGGCTATCGGCATTTGGGCAAGACCAACGTGGCCTATTGCGACGGTAGCGCCCGAGCAACCGGGAAACTTTATACCAACACCGATCCCGCTGAAATTGAAAATATCGCCCCAGGCACGGGTTTTCTTTCGAGTGACAACAGCGCCTACGATTTAAAATAAACCGTTAAATTAGTAACCGTTCACGCTTTTTATCCGCCTGTGGCGGACTTTCTTTCGCCCTTTCAGGGCTTTGAGAGTCGTTGTCGTAACTTTTCCGGGGGCTTGCGCCCCCGGCTATGCGCTCTTTCGGCCCTTCGGGCCTAATAAAAAAGAAATGGTGCGATTTCATCGGCACCCTACTTAGGAACCCCCGCTTAACAGCGAGGGCTATTTGATTTTTTTGTAATGAAAAAACATAAAACACTTATTGCTTTTCTAATACTTACAGGCATAGGGACGGTTATTTCGCTGCTGCTCGACCATACCGACAGTTCGGAAACACGCCCCGGACCCACAGGCACGCCCAGGCGAATCATATGTATGTCGCCGGCGGTTACTGAATTGCTTTTTTCACTCGGCTGCGGTGATTATGTGGTGGGCGTAAGTGATTTCTGTACCTGGCCGACTGAAACCTCAAAGAAAGATAAAATCGGCGGCGCCTTCAACCCCAATCTGGAAAAACTGCTATCGCTGGCGCCCGACCTGATAATAATTCAGGGCCGCTGCGAAAAAGTAACCCAATTTTGCCGAAAGAAAAACATATCTCTATTACAAGTAGAAGTAAATAACATCGAAACCATATATAATGACCTGAATTTACTCGGCCGAAAATTAGACTGTGCCGAACAGGCTGAGCGGTTGTGTACCGAGATACAACAAACATTGCGGGAAATCAAGGCAAAGGCAGCCAAGTACCGGAAACGGCGGGTCTTCTTTTCGCTGGGCCGAACCTCCGGCTCGCTAATCGGCCTGACAACAGTCGGCGGCAAAACATTTATAAGTGAACTGATCGACATCGCCGGGGGAGAAAATATTTTCGCCGATATTGAGCAGCCCTATCCGCGTATCTCAAAAGAAACACTACTCAAACGCGCCCCTGAGATTATAATAGAAGCTCATCCGGGCCGAGTCCTCAGCCCCGAAGAACAACAGCGCCTGAAGCGGGACTGGCAGGCGTTTGCCTCGCTACCGGCCGTTCAGAACGGACAAATTCGCTTCCTGACCGAGGAATACCTGCTGATACCAGGGCCGCGTATTTGTCAAACGGCAAGGTTGCTCGCAAAATGTATTCATCCGGAGATATTCAGTGACTGAACCGCTGTTACAAATCGACAAGGCAGGTTTTGCTTACGACAACTCCGGCTGGTATTTGCGGGATGTCTCAATAGAAATCAGGCCAGGCGAATTCACAGGCATCATCGGCCCCAACGGCTCCGGCAAAAGTACCCTGCTGAAAATCGCGGCCGGCGTTCTCCGTCCGTCCAGTGGGCAAATTCTCCTGATGAACAAGCAGATAAGCTCACTATCGAGGCGGAAAATTGCCAGGCATCTGGGCTATCTGCCGCAAAATGTAACCAGCACCTTCGACTATCGCGTCGAGGAAGTTGTGGCTATGGGCCGTTTCCCACATCTGTCCGGGGCGGGTTTTTTACAGCCGAACGATCTCGAAATTATCGACTACTGTATGAAAAATACCGAGACCACCGCCTATCGCAATCGCCAGGTTTCACAATTGTCCGGCGGTGAACGACAGCGGGTTCTGTTGGCCGCGGTGCTGGCGCAGGAACCAAAGATACTGCTGCTTGACGAGCCGACTACAGGACTCGACCTGCACCATCAGGTGGAATTCTTCTCTCTATTGACGGAATTGACCCAAAAAGGGATAGCTGTTGTCGCTGTTACGCATGACCTGAATTTGGCCTCTCAGTATTGCCACCGGCTTTTGTTGCTGAACGAAGGCCGAACCGTACTGGAGGGAGATGTCTCACAGGTTATCCGCCAGGAGATTCTATCCGATATTTATCGCCGGAATGTATATGTCGGCCGCCACCCTCTGACTGACAAACCTATTGTCCTGCCACGACTGCAATAAAGAGAAGAAGAGTCCCCCGATCCCCGCCTTCGCGGGGACATGCTTTACATCGGGGGCTAATAAAGAACCCCCGCTTGACAGCAGGGGCTAATAAAGAACCCCCGCTTGACAGCAGGGGCTACTAAGAACCCGTGAACGGTTACGAGACTTCTATATGACAAAAACAGTAAAACTCCTTACTCGCCGCAATTGTATTGTATCGATTTCCCTTTACCTCGTTTCAGCGGTATTGGTTCTGATCGCGGCACCGTTCATCGGTTCAGAGCCGATTCATCCAGTCGCGGTCTTTCTTGATATTTTCGGTAACAACGGCGACTGGAGTCCGGAAGCCATGATCTTCGCATATCAGCGTGTGCCGCGAGTACTGCTGGGGTTTCTGGCGGGCGGTTCGCTGGCCCTGGTGGGCGGTGTGCTGCAGGTGATTTTACGCAACCCTCTGGCAGCTCCGGCGACACTCGGATTGACCGGGGCAGGCTCGGTCGGGGCGGTACTGGCGATAAGTATTCCCGCCCTGTCAATAAGCTGGGGGCCGTTTTCAACGGTACAACTTTTCGCCCTGCTCGGATCGGCAATGGCATTGGGTGCAATTTACCTGATGGCACGAAGCCCACAGGGAATCTCTATGAATACCCTGCTGTTAGCTGGCGTAATGATAGGTATCATCTGCGGAGCGGTTATCCCCCTGATTCGATTTCTGGCCCATCCCAATTACCTCGTTGCTATGGACCGCTGGATGATGGGCGGACTGAACGTGATCGGATTTCGTGAACTGGCGGGGCTGTTTCCGTTCCTGCTGCCAGGCGTGGGGTTGTTGTTTATGCAAATGTCCGCCCTGAATCACCTGTCCCTGGGCGAAGAAATGGCAACCGGCCAGGGAGTAAATGTCGCGGCAGTTCAGCGGATTTCATTTATTGCCGGCTCGCTGAGCGTTGCCGGGGTGGTCTCTATTGCCGGCCCCATTTTTTTCGTGGGGTTGATTGTTCCGCACTGCGTACGACGTATCTCAGGCTTTGACCATCGAATTGTCCTGCCGGGCACATTCCTGGCGGGAGGCGCTTTTCTGGTATTTTGTGATATTTTCGCCCGGACCATCATCGCCCCAACCGAGATGCCCGTAGGGATTATTACCGCTATCATAGGCGGGCCTTTCTTCATTTACCTGCTTATAAAAAAGAAATAATCGGCATTAGACAACAAGGTTGACATTTCGCAAAATTTGGGCTATTATGCATTCGTAGCCAAAAGCAGGAGTGAACCCCTTGTTCGCCAACTTTCTGATAAATCGTTGTTTGCATTTAACCCTGATATTGGCGGCTCTCTTGTCGGGCTGTCAGGAAGACCCCCTTGCCCGAATGCGCCGCGAGAACCCGTTCACTTCGCGGGACAAACAAGACCCCGACACCGTTCTATTCGTTACCTGTAACAATATGTCCATGGAATTACCCGGTCACGTGAACGTGCCGGAACAGCCTTTCTGGCACCCCTACGCCCTGCCGATTGACAATCTCTTACCCGTCGATGGATTAGTATCGGGCCTTACCGCGGAGCAGGTTCGGACATGGCATAATAACGACATATCACTGGCACTGGTTCCGATGAGCCTTTGGAAAACGTTCGTAGATAACTTCGTAGCGTTGGGGGCCGAGCGCATTCCGGACAAAATCGCCCTGTTTCGCCGCCCCAGCCAGGTTGCGGAACTGCCCGCATACTGGATCGAGCAATCACGTTCTGTCTTTGTGTCCGGCTCGAATGGCGCCATTCGCGGCTATACCCTGGAAACCGGTGATTGCTTTTTCCGGATTAACTGCGTACCGGCCGGCAAAAATAGACCGGTGGAGACACTCCATATAAAAATCGATCTCTCTTTTCGTCTATCCGAGCCGATAATCGAAAAACCCGACAATAAAACAGGGTTTATCAAACGCGTATCCGATGTTATATTTAAACAACTGACATTGAGCGGCATCTTGCGGAACGGATATTTTCTAACCATTGCCGTCAGGCACAACAACGACAGCAGAACCGGCAGTCTCGGCCGACTGTTTTTATCCCGGACTACCGGCGCGGAAAATTATCAAATGGTATATCTACTGGCCCCCAGCGCCCATACCGCCACTGAAATAAAAACCCAAAAAAAGTAATTATCGATACAATCAGCAGGACAGTTAACTACGGATAATAACAAAGAAAATTCGCAATCCTCCAATAGTATTCCATGTGAATATTATCGTCATTTATGCAACTGTTCCAGCTTTGCCGTTGTCAGTGCCGACCGCCGTGGCCACATCGTTACATGGAATCAGGCGGCAGAAAAACTTTTCCACAGCAGTCCATCCGATGTTCTCGGCCAACACATCGAAATCATCGTCCCGGAAGACGCCCGTCTCACTCTGCGCGAGTCCGTTGAGCAGGCATTGGCAGACAGGAAAACCCGCGAATTCGAACTAAAGCACCGCGATGAGCATGGCGAGTTAATGACCCTGGCAGTGGTGATTGCGCCCATTGTCGATAACAAAGATCAAATCCTGGGTATCGCCGCCTGGATCAGAGACATCACAAACCGCAAACAACTCGAAGAACATTTAGTCCAGGCTGAGAAGATGGCCTCACTGGGGACTCTGGCTTCGGGCGTGGCCCATCATTTTAATAATATCGTAGGCGGCGTAGCCACATTTGTCGATTACGCCCTGAGCAGTCAGGACCCCGAGTTAACAAAGCGTGCGTTGGAGATGACCGCCGAAGCCGCCGAGCGTATCAGTAAAATCACTTTGTCACTGCTTACGTTTGCGAAAAAGGATATGCGTCAGTTCGACCTTTCGGATCTGACTGAAATAATCCTGTCCTTCAGCCACCTGATGGAAAACCCACTGAGAGAAAAAAACATCAAGCTCGACCTGCATCTTCAGGCTGTACCCGTCTATGAAATCCCCGGCCCCCGTGTGCACCAGATATTGGGACATTTACTGGACAATGCCGAGCGGTCCATGACTGCCGGCGGCACAGTTACAATAGATTTACAACGCAGCAATAATAATCTGACATTGAAGTTCAGCGATACCGGCTGCGGCATTGCCCCTGAGATTCTGCCGCACGTATTCGAGCCTTTTTTTACCACGAACGGCACTATCGCCGGCGGCGACCACTCTTGCAGCGGTTTGGGCCTGGCCGTCGTTCACGGCATTGTCAACGAACTCGGTGGAACCATCGACGTAAAAAGCCAACCAGATAATGGGACCACTTTTACTATTTACCTTCCACTCAACAAAAACAATTCAATATAAAAAACGGATACTATGGATTTATCTATCGTCATACCAGCTCTGAACGAGAACAAAAAGATTCCACAGGACGTTCGGTCCGCTACGGATTTTCTATTGAAAAATAATCTTACGGGCGAGATCATCGTTGTCGATGACGGCAGTACCGACAACACCGCCGACGTGGCGGAAAGCGTCGAGATGCCCCACAATGTCCCCCTGCGGGTTATCCGCTCCGAAGTGAATCGCGGCAAAGGACATGCCGTGCGCATCGGCATAAAAATAACACGCGGCGATTATGTTATGTTTGCCGACAGCGGTAATTGCGTCCCTTACGAGGACGCCCTGCGGGGACTGGATATGCTGCGGAACGGCGAATGTGAGATAGCACATGGGTCAAGAAAGATGACCGGCACTCACATCCTGAAATCTCAGAACATATACCGACGTATCTGCTCCCGCTTTTTCCACTGGCTTATGCTGCACTTCATGGCCATCCCCGTTAGGTTCACGGATACACAGTGCGGCTTTAAGATTTACCGTGGCGATGTCGGCCGTAACCTTTATGGCCAGTGTGTTGTAAATGGGTTCATGTTTGACATCGAGACCATTATTCGGGCCGGGAAATCAGGCTATCGGATCGAGGAATTTCCTGTAGATTGGACCAATGATCGCGACAGTCGCCTGTCCCCCCTGCGATGCTCATGGAAACTGCTGAAAGAATTGATATTGATCAAGCACCTTTTTATATACGCCGCGTATAGGAATTCCCGCAAGTGAAACCGTAACATTTTGTTGTAAGGAAACGAGGAAACGAGTACACGGGTTTCCGCGAACTAACGGGAAAATTCAATCGCGAACACTATATAAAACACCATCGCCTGTATCGCATTATCGCCACCAACGATAACGGCTCCAGCCTGCCGGGCAATGTCGTTTCACTACCCGCTTAGCCACGAAGCTTGCGGTTAATTGCGTATGAAGGAGAACTCATGTCGAGTAAGAAAAAAGCAAGGTTTTCAATAGAGGAAAATAGCAATGGTTCATTTTCTGTTAACATGGATGGCAATAATATTTGTGTTGAAACGCACGAAGAAGCAAAATTACTATTGATGTTTGCTGAAACTCGTGCCTTAATAAAAACCAAAAATCGAGAAAATGCGATGTGTATCACTGTTTTAGACGGCGCTGAACACTATTGTAATGCTATACTCCTCTTATTGAACAAAAACTATGTGTTTCCGGCAAAGGCTTTAATGAGATGCTTGTGCGAACTTACCGTCAAACTAATGTGGTGCCTGAAATGTCCTGATGATACGGATGAAGAACAGGACAAAAAAACGGTTGACGAGAAGATTCGTTGCTGGGAGAAAAGCACTCTTGCACGAAATATTCAAGTGTTGAAGGAATGCAAGAAGGTTGATCCTCAGAATAACAAAATTGATGATCAGATAAAAGAGCTTGAAAAGAAAAAAGACAATATGAGCGCTGAAGAAATGCCGTGTTATGGGCGATTACTGGAAAAGCTGCCGAGTGAACTTAGGGACATATCGCTTAACCTATACAAGTGCGGTAACAAAGCGATACATCTGGACGCAAATAGTCTGGCGAAAATTTATTCGCACAACCATAAAACTAACGTCAATGACAGCGACATCAGCAGGTTGAAAGTCTGGTGTCTCTTATTGGCTAAAAACATTACTCGTGTTATAGAAATCAATAAATCCAGCGAAGGCCCGGAATCAAATGCGGCGCGATGACGGTTTTGTGAAAAATTCAAATATGAAAGGAATAGCAGTGGCAAAGAGAACATATTGGGAATACTTCAATCCAACAGAACTTACCTTAAAAGTTGTTGATGGATATGGAGGAACTGCCTCTGGAGTTGAAATGCACCTTAGGACGACCGCAGGTGCCGATCTTAATATAGTCCTCCATAGGCCGAAACTGATGCCAGATACTCACTCCGACTTAACTGAGCTTAGTGGTGATTTGACCGAAGTTAGCCAAGTACAGTGTTGGCGAAAACGGCAGGACAATGGAACACTTCGATGTCGGATTGAGATTACACGAGAGAATAAAAGTAGAGAAATTATACAATGTGACGAGATCGAAGGTTTGCCAGCATAAGCCAGCAAGCTTAACTTAACTGGTTCAGCGTGAATTGGTTGTTTTCTGTTTTCTTTCCTTATCTTTCCGTGCTGCGAACTCCTTCGCCCTCTGTTGAGCCTCTGCGATCTGCCTTGCTGTCATTTCTTTCTTCAAATCATTTTTAATTTCCGATACATCTTTGCCATTCATTCCTGCCAACAGCAACCATTTATATGCCTCTGTATAATCTTCGATAACCCCCCTGCCATCTTTGTAACTTATCCCAAGGTTGTATTGTGCGTCGGCAATTTCCTGTTCAGCGGCCTTGCGATACCATTTAACCGCCTCCCGATAATCCTGCTTTACACCTTGTCCAAATGAATAACATGCACCAAGGTTGAATTGTGCCTCGGCACCTCTCTGTTCAGCGGCCTTACGATACCATTTCACCGCCTCTCTGTAATCCTGCTTAACTCCCTGTCCTTTATAGTAATATACCCCAAGGTTGACTTGTGCCTCGGTAAATCCCTGCTCAGCAGCCTTGCGATACCATTTCATCGCCTCCCGGTCGTCCTGCCTGATACCTTGACCATCTGCGTAACATAACCCAAGGTTGTATTGTGCACTGGCATTTCCTTGTTCAGCGGCCTTGCGATACCATTTCACCGCCTCCCGGCAATCTTGTCTAACGCCTTTTCCTTTATCGTAACATATCCCAAGGTTGAATTGAGCATCGACATATCCCTGTTCAGCGGCCTTGTGATACCATTTCACCGCCTCCACGTAATCCTGCTTAACACCTTGACTTAAATAGTAACATCCCCCAAGCCTGTATTGTGCCCTTGCATTTTCCTGTTCGGCGGCCTTGTGATACCATTTCACTGCCTCTCGGTAATCCTGCTTAACTCCCTGGCCAAATGCGTAACATACTCCAAGGCTGGTTTGTGCGCTGGCAACTCTCTGCTCAGCGGCCTTACGATACCATTTCACCGCTTCCTTGTGATCCTGCTCAACTCCTTGGCCAAAATCGTAACATACCCCAAGGTTGAATTGTGCTCCTGCATTCCCCTGTTCAGCGGACTTGCGATACCACTTTACTGCCTCCCGGTAATCCTGCTTAACACCCTGTCCTTTGCAGTAACATCCACCAAGCCTGAATTGTGCCTTGGTGTCCCCCGCCTCAGCATCTCTTTTCAGCTTCTCAATGTCAACTTGACTGGTTTGTGCGACAGAGTCCGCGCCTTTTTCAATCTCCTCTACCAATAACATGGCTGCAACAGACAGTATAATCCCACCCAAAACGCAAATAAATATAATGTTCCGCTTCATAGGATACTCCTTGAACATGATACAGAGAAAACCCGCTTCACTTTTGCCGGTTTATGTTTTACCTACATAATTTTCACCCATAACCTGGAACCCTCCGCCACAGACTGCTCATTCACATATTACCCGAAAATGATCACTTCCGCAATAATTAGAAAATCGCGTGGGGTAAGACCCCACCCTACAAGACTGAGTGATGTGAGCAATGGAGCAGGTGATCAGGAGAAAGAGGGGTAATAAATCTGGCTATAAGCTACCCAATACGATATCATGGTTGTATGATGACTAATGAACAAGCTGGAAAAACCGCCCTGCAGGCGGAAGAATCCCTCAAAAAAGCGGTTCGCAAAGAACTGCAAAAGAAAGCCAAACTGGGCCAGTATGCCGTTATTGACCGCGATGGCAAACCCATCAGAGTCAAAGCGTCCGAACTGATAAAAGACAATGAGCAATGAACAGGCGGCTACGCCGAGAGAAGTGATTAGTAGAGCAGGAGAACAGGTGAGCAGGAGAAAGAAGGATAATAAATCTGGCTATAAGCTACCCAATATGATGCCACAGAGGTTTTATCCGCAGATTACGCCGATTCTCGCAGATTAAAAACGAGTCTTTCTTCTTGAATCTGCGTCCATCTGTAACGGCTGCGCCGAGTGAGGTGAACAGGTGATAGTCCTTCCCCCCATATACCCATATACCCATCCATCCACCCATCTACTCATCTACCCGTTCACTCATCCACCCACTCACCGAATTTAACGATGATTCTTTTTTCACCTGCCGCCTCTTTTTCCTCAAGAACGACCATGCCCTTAATGTGCTTGTGTCTTCGGCAAAACTGACTGATCCGGCTGGGGGACATAACCATAAAAGCCGTGGAAATAGCATCGGCCCAGGTGGCAAGGTAATGACAGCCAACGAGCGAAAATGCCATATCGGGTTTTAGACAGGCCGTGGCCGATGTTGTGTCGGGTTCTGCATGGTCGTCGATATTTGCCGCCTCCATTTTCAATCTTGTATTGGCGCCTGGCTCAACCAGTACCCAGGAAGCGACCTTGTCCTTCACCGGCCTGGCAGTGCGGGGGTCAATAATATGCCGTCCTTTTCTCAAACCAGATCCGCTCAGGGCCTGGTTTTTCAGATCAATTCGCACCAGGATATCTTTGCGATTATCAGGATTGCTTATAGTCAACGGCCAGCCTTTAGTCCCAGGCGGCCCGTCCATCGCCAGTATCGAACTGCACCCCCCATGTATCAACGCGGCATCGATACCCCATTCCCGCAGCAGTGCCGCCATGCGATCAACAGCGTATCCCTTGCCGATTCCACCGAGGTCCACCTGTATTCCTTCGCGGGCGAGATGTGCTGTAAATTCGGATTCGTCCAAAAGGACAAGATGCAGACCGGTTATTTCGCGGGCGAGTTTCAATTCTTCCTGAGTGGGACTTCGCAGGGACTTGTCCTTATTCAGCAGGCAGGTCATAAGCGAACCAATTGTTACATCAAAGGCGCCATCGGTTTCATGATAAATTTGTTGAGCCAGCCGAAGGCAATTAAAGGCTTCCGGCCCCAGCAGCAGCGACTGATTTGACGGTAATACGTTCAACCGGGATATATCACTGTTTTCGACAAAGCGGCTCAACTCCTGTTCGAGTCGGTCAAGCTCGTCAAAGGCCGCCCACGCCGCCTGCTCAGCATAGTCCGAATCCTTATGAACAATAAATATTTCAAACGTGGTCGCCATCGCATCATGACTGTAACGCAGCGCATCGGGAACCGCCTTTATACAGCTTTGGGCCACACTTGAATTGTCATGTTGTTTTTCAGGCATAAGATGAATTTCTCATTAGCACCAGACTTTAGTAGTTTTCTTAATCCGTGCAATCTGCGAAATCTGTGGTTAAATTTCTGCATTGAGGATTTTTCATAATTCAAAAAACTATATAAACACAGCCTTCCGTTTGGGTTATACTCATTTCAAACTACAACAAAGAAAGGAGTATTGCCATGGACGGCAGGCTGTGGATGACA
>DAOVXR010000301.1 GCA_030636065.1 Sedimentisphaerales bacterium
ATAACAGACGTTGTTTCTTCACATGGCCGTAGCCGCCAAACGGGGAAAGCCATGTCCCTATTTCGCTGTTGTACTGTTTTGCCAGTTTCGTCATAGACGAAAAGCCGTTGGGGAAATTTGTTTTGTTAAATTGCCAGAGCGTTGCGTGATTATCCCAGCCATCGTCGAACACTAAAGAGTCCATCTTCACGCCGCGTTTTGTAATCAGTTCTTTTCCGAAATGCTCGATAACATCGAGACATTCCGATTCGTTCATTTCACGACCGTCCCATGCGATATCATACCATGAATTATAATGCAAAAAGGGCCTGTAAGGAGAAACCCTTTCCCTTTCGACGTAGTATAAAAAACCGCGGCGCAACTGACCGTCAGGTACGACACCTATCACCGATGATTGAGAAAGGCCCTGTTTCGGGGATAATAAAGTATCCCGATCCAACTGACATATAATCCGTTTTTTATGATTGTCCTGGCCGTCGGCCTTTATGATTTCGCTTTTGGAATTCGGATGTTCATAAGCGAAAAACATATTTCCCGCTATAGCCGGTGAACCCGGCGCATTGCCCATTACACTGCCCTGTTCATTCGGCAGATCGATAAGCACAATTCTTTTTATCCTGATATTATTCTCAAGAGTTTTTAATGTGATTACCTGCCTGATATAGTTCGAGCCGTCGCGCAGGATTAGGGGCCAGTCTAATTGTAGTTTATTATCACTGGAGATAAGAGTTGCCTTAATCTCTTTGCCGGGAAACCGCCTGGCCAGATTGATTGAGTCCGCATCAGCCATCAGGTTCGCAATGACCGGCCCTTTTTGTATCTTCAGTTCCGAACAACGAATCGTGTTTTCATCATTGATGGTAATGGTAAAGAATTCACGGTTTTTACAAATTATTTTTGAGTTGGAAACCTTATCAGTCAGGCTGTTGGGTCTCAGATGACCGCCCCTGAAGTCAAACACCAGGCTCAATAAATTGTTTTGAAGGGTTCCGTTAAGAGCGGCAGCCTGCCCGGGCTGTTGGCTGCCGGGATATGTAATTGCGGCAGCAGCTATGCTACTTGTTGAGAACAAAATGATAACGCCTGAAATAAAAATTCCGATACGAATTTGAAAAAGCCGGGTTTTCAAGTGAGACAAAATTTTGGAAACCATCTTTTTTGCTCCTGTTTTGACATTTTTTTGTGGGTTTTGATTATGCTTGAAAACGGTGGGTATTTTGCCGGATTACGGCCAAAACTGTCGAAAATGGTTAATTTTTTACAGCTGTTTTTCCGCCGCCCCTGATTTTTTAACCAAATCAGATGGTTTTTGAGCAAAATTAGGGCATTATTAACAAAAATTGAAATTCGATTTTTTACGCAAAATAAGGACTTACGTTCGTTTTATTTTGTGGCTAATTCGGTCGGCGTCGGATTGGCTTCGCTACATAGCCTGGCCGGCGAGACGTTGTAAGCTCCGCGAAATCCCATGATACTGCTTTCCTTCAGTGGCAACTGTGTTGCGCCGGTGATAGCGTCACAGGCGCTCGATACCGCCATCCACGACCCGCCCCGAACCATTCGAAACCCGTCAAGCCCGACATGAAAAGAGGTCGTGTACCAGTCTGATGTCCACTCAGCCATGTTTCCAACCAGATCACATATACCATAAGGGCTGTTGAATTTTCCAAAGCTTCCGACCGGCGCAGTGTATTCGAAACCGTCGTCAGCTCCGTCATAATTACATCGATGAACACCATCGGCGTTCGGTGATTCGTTTCCCCATGGGAATCGTCTTTGCGGATTGGGGTTAGGTTTTTTTTTCGTTTTGTCGCCATCGAGATAATTTCCACCGTGCAAAGCCTTCTCCCATTGCGCTTCCGTAGGCAAAGTCAGCCCGCACCACTGAAGAAAACCCGCTGCGTCATACCAGGAAACATAACCGATCGGATAATTTTCGCGGTCAGCTTTGGCGCTATAAGTATTGTCGTTATGCTTTTCTATCCCGCAACGATTAGGGTTAGTCATCCGTTTGTTCCAACCGGCACCCTCACCGCCGACTTCATTAAGATAATCGACGTACATAGAGATAGTCGTTTCGCACTTTGCGAGATAAAAGTCAGGCAGTGATGTTGCGGGCTTGTGTTCTTTCGCCTCGTCGCGGTCAGCGCCGGGGATGCTTTTCATTGTAAATTTTCCACCGGCGACCCGAACCATTTTAATACCGAATACACGGAATTCAACCTGGGCCAAATCGGCAAAACCCGTTTGGCCGGTTCCCCACCAGATGATTTTCCTGCGGCCCGGCTTCTCGACAAGATCGTACCCGTTGCCCTTGAGATACCTCATCGGCAGAAGTTTCCATGTTTCGCCGAAATCGATACTGTAACGGACAAAAACATAGACAGGCATATCTGGTGAGACGTCCTTGTCGTTAAGATTGTACTCGATAACTGTTCGCGGGCCGGCTAACTCGGTCGGGTCCTGCCTGACGTCCACATCGGAGATGTCCACCCATTGCCCCATTGCTCCGGAACAACAGCCAAATATCACAGCCACAAACAACGATAAACTGTACTTCATATTTCCTGATTCCTCGTGTTTATAAAAAGACGCGTGGGCCAAAGCCCCACCCTACATGACTACACATTTTCCGGTAATACCCAAGGCTCTCGGTAAGTACGCTTCAGGTATTTGTTTGCCTCATTATTATTTTTTACAGTTTCGGTTTTAGAGTCGAATTCGAGATGTTTGTTGCCCACACGGTAAGAGATGTTCGCCAGGCTACAAAGCAGCGATGACAAATGACCGATCTCCACGTCCGCGTTAGGTCTTTTCCGTGAACGGATACAATCGAGGAAATTGGCATGATGCTCCCTGTCGGCCTGGCGGCCGTATTCGGAGTGAACAATCTCGCCCTGTGGGTTATAGACCTGCCAGCCGCCGCCGTGCCGACCGAAATACATAAAGCCTTCTG
>DAOVXR010000007.1 GCA_030636065.1 Sedimentisphaerales bacterium
ATCCAGGACTTGACATTCGAGCTGAGCGTGCAGCCGGGCAGTTGCGCACGATGCGATTATGATTTCAAGTATCCCAAAAATGCATTGCGTGTAATATCCTCTGTCGAACGCGATCATGCGGCGGCCCAGTTCGAGATATTCGACTATCCGGGCGAGTACACCGAATCAGCGGACGGAGAGACTTATGCCCGAATTCGCATCGAGGAACTGCAGGCCCAATACTCGGTAGCCCGTGCCAACTCCGATGCGCGAGGCGTCTGCACCGGCTGTACCTTCACCCTGACCGATTTCCCGCGTGAAGATCAGAACCAGGAATATCTAATCACCTCCGTAAATTTTCAGATTAACTCCGATGTATTGCGACCCGGTGAGCAGGGTGAAAGCTCTCCTGTGTTTTCGTGTACCTTTAACGCGATGGACGCAGGCCAACCGTTTCGGCCATCGCGGGTAACACCAAGACCTACAATCGCCGGGCCACAGGTCGCTGTAGTAGTGGGGCCCAGCGGAGAAGAAATTCATACCGATGAGTACGGCCGAGTCAAGGTACAGTTTCCGTGGGACCGGCAGGGAATGAAAGACGAAAACAGTTCCTGCTGGATTCGGGTGTCCCAAAGCTGGGCGGGAAAAAACTGGGGAGCGATGATCATCC
Organism: Sedimentisphaerales bacterium; assembly: GCA_030636065.1. The sequence goes on from DAOVXR010000007.1 coordinate 650, forward strand.
CCCGCATTAGCCATGAAGTCATCGTAGAGTTTCTGGAAGGCGATCCGGATCGCCCGATTATCACAGGGCGAGTGTATAACGCCGACAATATGCCGCCTTATGATCTGCCCGACAACAAAACTATGTCCACCCTGAAATCCAACTCCAGCAAAGAAGGTCAGGGATTCAACGAGATACGTTTCGAAGATAAAAAAGGCGAAGAACAGATTTTTGTCCACGCTGAGAAAAATCAGGACATTCGCGTCAAAAACAATTGCTATGAAACAATCGGCAATGACCGCCACCTGCTTGTGGAAAAGGATAAGTTCGAGCACGTCAAAAATAATCGGAGTGAGAAAGTCGATGCCGATCATAAAGAAGAGATCGGCAAGGACCGCAACCTGAAAGTCAAGGGAAAGGAAGCCAAAGCAGTAAGCAAAAGTCTGTCGCTGACTGTGGGGGACGATGTGATCGAGGTGTTCAAAAAGAATCATTCCGAAGAGACGACCAAAGATTATTACCTGAAGGCAGATAATATCGTTATCGAAGGGATGACAAATGTTACCGTCAAGGTCGGCGATTCGTTTATCGCTATAGAGTCGGGCGGTATCAAGATCGGCACCAGCGGCGACATCGTTCTGGAAGCCAGCGGCAATATCGAACAAACAGCTACAGGAAATGTTTCTCTTGAGGCGACCAGCAAGGCTTCCATGAAGGGCACCGGTGGTTTGGCACTGGAATCGGCCGCTCAGGCGGAACTCAAATCTTCTTTGACGACGGTTAAAGGTGATGGAACGTTGACGCTCAAGGGTGGAGTAGTTTTGATTAATTAGAGGTCTGTGAGGAGTTTGATTATGAATCCTAAAGATGGAAAAGCAGGCAAGGCCGTTGCTCCGGCCGAACCGGATCAGGCTGAAGAAGCCGACATTGCCGATCCCGGCAAAATGGACGAGATCAAGGCAGAGCAGGTTGAAAAGGAAGAAGGAAAATACGGCGCAACACAGGTTACACCCCATAAACCTCCGGAAGAAGGTGAAGAGGAGGCCGAGAAAAAGACCTGGATAGAAATTAAACTGTTAGATGAAGAAGGCGTCCCAGTGGCGGGTGAGAAATATCGTGTTGAATTGGCGGACGGTACTACGGCCGAGGGATCGCTGGACCAGGAGGGCCTGGCCCGTATAGAAGGTGTCGATCCAGGTAATTGTGTTGTAACATACCCCGATCTGGACGAGAAAGCCTGGGAATAGTGTCGCAGAGACCGCTAATGGAGAGATTCATATGCCGCGGAATGTAAAAGTCATAAAAGGTAAATCACTGTGTACAATCGCTATACAGAATGGGAAGTTTCTCAATTGCAATTCTCTGCGTAACGAAGACAAAAATAAAAGTCTAACGTATGAAAATGGAATGCTGAAACCTGGCCAGATGGTTTTTGTGCCTGACAAAAAGCCCAAAAAAGTCACCGGCAAAGCCACAGAAAAACAACACGTACAGGTTCGCAAAGGAGTTCCGGTTCCGTCTGTTCGCTTTGTCCACGGCTCAAAGTCAAAACCTTTTGCTTCCGACGTAAGCTTGTCCTCTTTGCAAATCAGTAACTATCGCACCGATAAGTGGAGTTACGTCCCAGATAAAAACGCACTTGATACATGGGGTTTTAATAAGTATGCCAATATGGATAGCGACATCTTTAAGGTCGAGGTAACAGACCCCGGAGTCGAAGGGGATGAGGTAACAGTTCAGCTCGAGACACTTCGTCCCAAATACGGCAACGACGGCATCACCTACAAGACTATTGACAGCACAGAAACGGATGCCGACAAATGTATAATCGAGGTAAAATGCAAGCGTGTCGGCGACAAGAAAAAACACAAGCGTTTTCGTTCAAAATATATAAGATTGGTAATCGATAACGCGGATTTTGACGCAACGCCAGGGCGTACTCTGTTAGTTAAGGATATTGCAGACGGCAGCGACGGGGATGATGACAAAGTCGAGATTCTCGACCATCTGGTACGTGCGTCCTATACCGTGGCTTCGTGTTCAATGGCGACAAACAGCAAATGTAAGGTATATAAAGAACTACCGATAGGCCTAAAAAGCCGCAAAAAACGTGTAAAAATAATCGCTCACATTCTCAGGGACGGCCGTGGCGGAAACGGGGTAATGACTATCAATAATGTTCGCAAGGGTTGCTTACAATATATACGTCAGATTTATGCTCAGGCAGAACTGGGTGTCAAGTTTATCGATCCGAAAATCCATCTGATTCAGCCTCCTACAAATTTAATCGCTGTGGAGAACGAAAAAGGCAGGCGCGCGGTTGGAAATAAAAAAATAAAAATAAAGATAGAAATCAATGACACTATCGATAAAACGGTGGAATATACCACCAAAGCGAATGACACGCCTATTGTTACCGCGCGTAAGCTGGCTGCGCTTATCAAAAAAGAAATCGCCAAAGAAGTTAAAAAACATCTTAACTTTCCTGAGGTCGAAGTGGTTGCCAGCGGTAATCCCGCCATTATCGGAAAGACAAGAGGTTCGGCTGATGTTATTGTCGGCGATCCGGAGAAACATAAAGTAAAACTGACCTCTGTCGAACAAACCGATAACCACCACAAAGTCAGCTTCGGAAGAATTGCATCAACCGAAATAGCAGAATTCGGCAATAATGACGGCCATGTCGGCACGCTTCAGGAACGTGTATTGATAAAAAATTACGATACCGGTAAAAACCGCATCGATATTTTCGTTATCGGCAGCCTTCCCGCTTCCTGGGGCGAAGCCTTTACACCCAGCAAAGATGATCCTGTGGCTCGAAGACCATACGCCAAAATAGTCAATACAGTTCTTGTCGATAAAAGTACCATCGACGTGAGTACCCAAAACTACCATAGCGCCCTGCCTCATGAAATGGGTCATGTTTTGATGGATTCAGGGCATGTCAATCCGGCCACCGAATTAATGGGCCCCGGCTCTCCGGTGGGCGCTAATGAGCGACAAGTAGGTGGACCTAAACGCATCAGCGACCAAAAACGTAGTTATATAGCTGGTTTTAGTGAAAATCCTGTTGTGCGAATAAGAACTAAAAACAGGACATTAATAAATGAATGGTAATGATAGTTGGCAATATTGGATCAAAGGCCTCTTGCTCCTGACAGCGGGACTTTTGACCTTGTCCTGTTTTATGAAAGATAAAGGTGTTTTCGTGAGCCCCGAAACAACAAATATATGTAATCCAGATGACGCCGGAATAATAAAAGAATATTTACGGGCAGATGAAAAATACCACATGGTTCCTGTGCCGACCAAACTGGACCAAACAACCGTTCTTATCCTGACAAAACAGGAACTTAACGATGTCCCATCGCAGGCCCGTGCCGGAAAAATATCACGTTTGGCGGTTTTCTATGACCTTAAAAAACTGTTACCTGATTTTGAGCGATTTTTGCGCGAACAAGAAAAAGATGTCAGAGAAATTTATTGCGAGGCATGGAGTGTTATTGCCCTGGCACAAATCGGACAAGACCAGAATCAGACTGCTCATAATTATTATCCCATTCTTTTGAAACGTGCCGATTTCCAGAAATATCATCGTCTTATGTTTGTAGTTTGCGATGCTCTCAACACAGAACAGGCGATGGCACAATTTCGTTCATGGATCAGTCAATATGTCCAGGCACTAAATGAGAAAATTAAATATGAAAACAACCCCGTAAAAAAAGATCAACTCGACATTGATCTGGCAAATATACAGGATTTTTCAGCTATAGACGTTTCAGATTTAACCGAAGCTGTTGAAATGCGACAGAAAGTGTTACAAATGCCCGATCTTTCTCCACGCATCAAAAAACTAACCGAATTCTACATGGACGATGACGATTTGCTCAACGAATGGGCCGCTATTAAACTGACCAGAGAAGCTCAAGCACAAAAAGAAGCAGTTGACCTGATTAAACATGAATTGCGCATTATGGCCGAACTATACAAGCCACTTGCGGAAAAATCTCTGCCTGCAGATGATGAGGAAACAGAAGTTGTCGAAGAAGAAATGTCCGATGAACAGGATATGATTCGCGAAGCTTCCCTGAAAATGGCTCGCTGCCTCCGCGCCGCGGTCTATTTTGGCAGTGAACTGACCCAGGATCAAACTGTTTGGCTAAAACGTCAGTTTGATTATGGCGTTGACCCTCTGGCACTTCGGCCGAATTGGAATTATTCATCCGGCCGATAGAAAAATTAGTAATATGTGATTCGATGTTTTCATCTGTAACAAGTATATATTAAATTTCAGGAGATACTTATGCCACCAGCAGCAAGAATTACTGATATGCATACGTGTCCGATGGTGACAGGAGTCGTGCCGCATGTGGGTGGGCCGATTCTGCCGCCGGGGTGTCCGACAGTGTTGATCGGTGGGATGCCCGCGGCGCGGGTGGGAGATATGGCAACGTGTGTCGGGCCACCGGACAGCATTGTCAAAGGATCAGCGACAGTTTTGATCGGCAATATGCCCGCCGCCCGGTTGGGCGATAATACGGCACACGGCGGTGTGATCGTTCTGGGCTGCCCCACGGTAATAATTGGCGGATGAGAAGAAAGTAAAAAGAGTGGTGAGTGGTGAGAAAGAGAGAAGAAAAGAAAAATACAGAAAATATTTAACCACGGATTCCACCGATTACACGGATTTAAAAAAACAGAAGATAACAAAAGAAAAAAAGAGAAATACAAAAGAACAGATTGAACAGAAGGAAACGAAGAAAGCGAAGAAGAAAAGAAAGCAAAAGAAGCAAAGAATACAGAAAAGATGCAGGCGAGACGCCTGCGGTACAAGACTAAAAAGGTGAAAGATTTATGGCGTCCCCCAACGTGAATAATACTGCTGAACAACTGCCGGACGGCTATGAAGCCATAGCTATAAGTGCGCAACAGAAAGAAGCCCCACTGCAAATCGCTGTTGTGGTGAAAATCGAACCGGATCCCGTAGCAGGCCATTTTGTTGTGCTGCGAGATACGATTGACGCGAAAATACTGCTGGGCTGTGTTATCGATGCCGAAAGACAGGTTCACCAATGGCTGGAATTATGGATTCAAAGTATCGAAAACATAGGTCAAACGGCAGCCGCCGCACAACAGACTCTGACAAACGCGATACTCGATGAAAGGTGGCGGCGGCAGTGCCGGGCGTTCGAACAAATCGACTCAGCCGAAATCATTAAAACCGGCTGGGAATCGGTCCACCCACAACCGACCTATATCGACCTATCGGGGTTAGAAGCGATTCATCCGAGCGATCCCGATTCGGGCCACCCCTGGCAGTTGTGTCAGGACGATGCGCTGCTGATTGCGAAAGAGTTGCCCGGCTACAGTAACTCACCGCACAGGTATCTATACCAGCCGGAATTGGGGCAGGACAGTCCCTTTATTCCGGTAACGGCCCAGGCTCCCACTAACGAACATACCGAAGACATGTCCGCAACTAACTGCTCGGCCGATCATATCCTGCCTCTGAATCCGGAAGGTGGCTTCATACTCGTGCGGGTCTGTGGGCTTATCGCATTCGAGGCGTTTGTCGATGTTCTCGGAGGCGCAAGCTGGGAAGGAATCAAACACGGCCGCGGTGAATTCGCACCCGGAATCACTCCGAAATTATTATCAGTAACAGATACCGATTCAGTAACTGTCGGGCGGTTGTTTCAGGAATCCCAGGGACGCTGGGGGGCGTTGGCAGAATCGTTTTATTTAAAATTATCGATGTTGAGCGATATGGTATCGAGCGTCCGAACTATGGTCTATCATCAACAAAGACCTCTGCTGAACCTGAGCACGGAGAGCTTCCAGATAAAACCAGGCGAGCCGAGCGATAAGCTACCCTTTTTATGGACAAGTCAGGCGGTGCTGATCGATGCCGGGGACGTTGTCGCAATGCCAATTCAAACAAGCGACGCCGAGTACTACGTACCCGCCGGCCCGGCAAACACAAGTGTCTATCGTCCTGTCTCGGTCGGCCTTCCGACCCGTGGCCGCGGAACAGTTCGGATACGTCAGGTCTTACCGGACAAAAGCGATAAAATTATTCTGGAGGGTACGTTCACAACCCAACAACGCGTCGAAGCGTGGCCTAACGACCTGGTATGGCTGCGATTGAATCTGGCTTGCGGCCGATTAGACCTGTATGCGCATCTGGAGGAAAAGACAGCGCTAGCCGCGGGCGAATTGCGGTTCCGAACCATTGGTCAACAGTTAGGCGACGAGCAGGTTACAAGTCTGCGCGAGGCGGAAGGCGTGCCTATACCCGATGCGCTGTTCGAAATTGTAACCTTGCTGAGCACTCCCTGTGATTTGTATTCTTTGGGGGTATTGGCTGTTCGACTGCTGCTGGTTGACGAACAGACTACTCTGCCCGTAGCACTCGATGAAACGCTCAGCCTGGCCCGTCAGGTAGCGCTGGAATATGACGAAAACCAAAGTCTGGAAGATCGGATTAAGTGTATCTTTGGCGCCGACCAGCGATGGGGTGAGTCGCTGGGTGCTCACCGGCTGATAATGGAAGAAGTAGCACCTGAAGACGCATATATAGTCCTGCCCTCTGATTTATGGATCAGGACTCTTGCGATGATTGTGCGTATGTTTGCCGGTATCGGCCCGGACAGTATCTGTCGGGACTACGGAGACGCGCCCGCAGGCGGCCTGCACAAGGTATTCGATCAGTCTGTTACCGATCTGGATGAACTTATGCCGCGAGCGCGGAGCTTAATTGTGGCGGATTGCAAGTTTAATCGGGAAATTAATGACATTATTAGTCAGTTGTGAGAAGAAAGTAAAAAGAGTGGTGAGTGGTGAGTGGTGAGTGGTGAGAAAGAGGGAAAAGATTAGAAGAAAAAGCGAACGTCGAACGTTCAACGTTCAACGCCGAATAAGAAGAAATTAAGAAATCAGACGACGGAAAAGAGAGGAGTAAGAAGGAAACAATGATGAATAATAGAAAGTCGCCATCGCCTGATGAGTACATCAGACGCTGCCACTCGATGGTTTTAATCACAAGCTGGAAGCTTGTGCTACATTAGCAAAGATTATACAGAAGCACCTCTCTGAAATACAGAAAGGTGGCACCCAACATTTGAATAATAATCACAATTTAGGAGTTATTAATGGTTACGAAGTATCAAAGAGAATTTATGTTAGTGTTGATAATGGCCACTGTCTGCCTTGGCGGATGTCGCAGTATCGCGGTCAAGACCAATATAGTACCTGTGGAAGTGAACGTAGTGGGAATAAACAAATCGCAGTTCCCCTACTGGCAGGGCATGTCAATGGCAGCCTACTGGGAACCCGAAAACCAGGACCGCAAACAGGCCAAGAAAAATGGTTTTTTACACGAAATGCGATTCAGTCAGAGCGGCTCTCGCGAACTGGTACTTGCCCGAAACAACTCCATCTGGAAAAAGTGGAAAAAGAAGAAAACAGACTATCTGTTTATTATGGCCAATCTGCCACCGGGTACCTATAAAGACCAAACCGGCAGCGCCGACAAAAGACGACTAATTATTCCCTATGAATGCTGGGGCAGGTTTCAGGGACGGACGGAAATTATAGTAGATGCCGGCGGTATCAGCAGTGCCAGTTTTAAGAAATGTGAGTTCCCGTAGCAATCAATCAGTTGTGAGTGGTGAGTGGTGAGAAAGAGGGAAGGGCGGATTCAACTCCCAAGTGTTACACCTCCATAAGTAATTGTTTTAGCAGACATTAAGAGCGAGAAAATTCGTTCGGGGCCCCAGACAGACAAATTGCCCCGACCCTCTGGCCGAAACGGCCCCAATTTGTCCGTCTGCCCAAACGATTTTTCTCTTAATGAATCATAAGGTTTCATTTGTAATCTGAATGTGTAACACTTGGGAGTTGAACTCACAGAGGAGAAGAAATGAGGAACCAATGGCAAATAATAGAAAGTCGGCTACTACGGGTCAGAATAGAGATTTAAATCGATGACGAGTTATGGTGGTTATGAAACGGTAAGAGAGATTTCCCGCAGTGGGTTTGCGGCGGTCTATACTGCATGCGCCATAAAAGGCGACAAAAGTGAAAAATACGCTGTCAAGGTCTTTCAGTCGGGCGACGCCGTCTTCGACCAGAAACGATTGAACTCGGAAACCGAATTACTTCTGGAAAGTGCCCGCGAACAACAGAAGCTGACAACAAGTAACGCACAGCATTGGGCACCAATTCACGAGATCGGCTCGACCGACAAAGAAGCGTATTACGTTACCGATTATTTCCCTCGTTCACTTCAACAGCTTATATACGGCCGAATCAAACTGCCCGCAGCGACCTTACACGCAATCGTTGACTCAATTGTCAAAGGGTTGCTGGAACTAAAACATATAGCCAATCGTCCCCACGGCAATCTCAAAACCACCAATGTTTTCATCGCCGGCGAAGGTAATGTCGAACGGCTGAAAGTCGCATTAACCGATCCCATTGCCGCCAGTAACATGGACAGTCGAAAAAGTCAGGCAGCCGATTTTCACGACCTCGGCGAGTTGATTTATCAGTTAGTTACGCATCGGCCGTTCAGTTCGGTGGGTGGATGGCCCATCCCGGACGGGCCTGAATGGACACGGCTGGGCAAACAAGCTCAAACGTGGCGGGCCTTGTGCAACCGGCTGCTTACACCACACCTGGAACCGGAAGCATTGACGCTGGAGGACGTCGAGCAGAAATTGACGGAACTCCGCGTTAAAAAAACAAAAAAACTGACCGTGATTCTTGTGGCGATTACAGCGATCATCATTGCGGCAACAGTGGTTCTGATTACAAACAAAACACAAAAACCAGCGGAAATCGTCGGCCAGGATGAATGGGCCGCTCTGTGCTATGACTATCGAAACTGGATATGGCGATTGAAAGTCGATGACGCACTGCGCGACAGATTAAACAACATGAGTGCGGATGGATTTGTCCGTAAACGATTGCTCGACATTATAGATCAGGATAAACCGGAGGGAATAATTCTCAACCCTCAAAAAATGGTCATTACCAAATATGGCACATATCCTCCCGACGAACTGGCCAAAAAGTCCATCGAAGAAGTACTCGAAAAATCAGGCAGAAAAATGGCTCTGGCAGCTATCGAGCAAATCCGGAAAATCCGCGGGGCCTTCGGTAACGACTGGAAAATACCCGCTCAACTGCAAAAACGAGCGGAAAAATGGGCTGTCGAAGATGATGAGCAATTGAAAAACATCAAAACAACACTAAACGCCATATCAACTTCATTTCGTAACAAAATCAACCAGCCCAATCTGTCTGACCGTCAGGCACTATCGATCCCGATAGCACAAGTTCTACTAGCTCGTAATCTTTTGTTCGATCTGGGCAGCCAGCCTGAAATAGATAAGCTGGTTGGGCAGGCAATGAAAGCCATATCCTCGTCGCAAACTCTCGCCGAACTGTTCGAGCGTTACGATAAAATTAAAGATAGTATTATTCAAAAGATCGAAAAACCGGGCGATTGGCTGCGTAACATCAGAGAACTTCGATTCGCCTCCGGAGCCGTTAATAAACTATGGGTGAAAAACAGGGACGGAATCGTCAGCGACATTACCGCCGACCAACTCAGGAAAGACCCCAGTCGATACGGCCAGGTAAGAAGAAAAATCGAGAAGATCAGAGAGTTTCTCAATGGCGTCGATGACCCATGCGACCTGCCGAAAAGAATATCGAAATACGCGAAAGGAAAAATTGATCGGGATTGGTATGCCTTGTTATATCAAAAAATAATAAAAAAGAGAGAGGAAACATTACAAACGCTCGTTCGGGAAATACCATGGAATAACGATACGTTCCTGCCGAAAATTGAAATAGCCGCCCTGAAAACAGGGGCCGGATGGACAGAACAGGCCGGTAATTTCAAAAACTGGCATACCGGAATTACCGGGTTATTTATCGAGTACTCAACCATCAAATCAAAATTGGACGTCTTTGAATTACAGGTGGAAAAACCAGCAGGGGCAGATGAACTGCTGAAAGAGGCGGATTTAAAATTAACGTTCAGACCGGTCAATGACCTCCTGAAAAACATCGCAGGCATAAAAAGCGAAACCGACCGGCAAAAACTGGCACTCTCGGCCGACAAAGCCGGTCAGGAGCCTGTGCTGAATTATGCCGCGTGGGGGAGACTGGGTGAGCTTGAGAACCCGCCGTGGCCACATACACTCGCAGAACTTGAGCAGGATACCAATGTACAAACGCGTTTGAAACGAATTTTCCGGAATAAATTCGCGGCATCAAACGAGGACCGCCTCAAATCGCTACAGCAGGAACTGGATAAACAGGGTACACTCCGCAAAATCGTCTTTAACCGGGAACAAATAAAGCCTTACCAGACAAAAATCGCCGGCTATATATCAAACCTGCCGGATGAGACAATACTCAGGGATTTCGGTGCTTATATAAATCGGCTCAAAGACCAGACACAAAACTTGCCGCCCGCGGAATGCCTGACAATACTCAAAAAGAATATCGAATTGGCCGTACAGTTAGAGCAATTCCTGATCCGGGACTGGCCGGACATTCAACATCAACTTTTCATTAAGGAAAGCGAAGTATATAAAGACTTCCCCGGATCGGCTGCTTATGAAACATACAAACAATGGCTGTCCGAAGTTAAGAATTATAAAATCATCGCCGACCCGCGCGAGCAATGGCCCGAACTGCTCAATAAACTCGCAAAAGACATCGAACGTATGCCGTCCGATCTTCGTAGGGACCGAACGGAAAAGTTCGATGGGTTAAAGGCGGAGATTGCCAAAGTTCAAAACAAAACAACACTACCAGCCATCGAAATGAATCGCGAGCGTATCGTTGCCGCCGATGAGCAATTAAAGAAATTTCAGAAAACCCTGGTTCCCGACCAGGATTATGTTAATCGCTTCAAGGAAAAAACAGCAAAGGGCGAAGGTGTGCCCCCCTGCTTTAAGAATATATGGTCGAAAATCAGCGCAAACGCCCAAAAGGTAAAAGCCGATCACTACTTTTATGAAGTAGAGTACAAAGTAGATCAAATCAAAGAAAAATTGTCTCAGTATGTTACGGATATTTTTCCCGTTATCAGCGTGGAACCGATAGCCGACAAAAACTGGATTAAGACATTGGCCAAGCTACCGGCAAGCCATCGACAACAGTGTCTTAACGAACTTGCCGAGGCTCTTTCTCAGACGCAAATATGGGTTGGAGGATACCCAAATCTCCAGGATAATAATTTTATAGCTGTGCTGGACCGGCTAAAGGAAAAATATCAGAAATGGTCGAGCCTGAATAATCTTATCTCTGATTTCAACAGAATTGAAGACCGACTCAACGCGTTTTATCCTTTAACTGAAATAAAACTAAAGGACGACAAAACAGCGATTGAAGCCTTCGGCCATTGGCAACAACATGACTTGTCGGCTGAACAGGCGGTGAAAAACAGTTTAAGCGGAATCGTCAACCTGATTAACGACCTGCGAAAAATCAAAAGCATTGCCCGCACAGACCTTGCAAAAACTCCCGGCCTGGCCAAAACCAGGTCCGCTGTGGCATACGCCGCCTGGCGGCAATTGGCGGAGCTTAGCGAGCCAGTCTGGCCCCAGACACAGGATGAATTAGACCAAGATGATAAAACCCGCCGAAAATTGGCAAATATCGTCGAAAACACTGTTGCTCAGGCCCCCCGAAAACAGGAATTGCTCCTGGAACTGCAAAAAGAAGCTCAACGCCGCAAACAAGTATATCTAAAGGCGGAAATCGGACGCTGCCGGGAAATCATCACTCTGGAAGCCCAAAAACATAAAGACAAGGTCTTGACCAAGTTTGGCAATTTCGCCGACGATGAATTGAAAAATAACGCTCAACTCGAAGAGCTGAAAAACACGGCTATGGAACTTCGAAAATTTCTTCAGGGCGATTGGCAACAAGTCGAACAGAACGAACTCAAAAAAAGCCTGAAACAAACACCGGCCGACAGCATATCATCGGCCACTTTTCGTAACTGGACAGAAGTAGCCGACGGTTGCGTCCGGCTGGAACCTGACCCGCGAAAGTCGGTCGATTGGGATGCCGGGATAAGCGACATTAATAAGCTGCTTGAAAAACTGATTTCATTCAGGCCGCAAAGAGCCGCTGAATTACGTAGGGAGCTTACTTCCTGGAAAGACGAACAATTAACCACAGTCCGGCAAAAACCGGCTATCCGAAAAAACAGCAAGGAACTCGAAAAACTCGTCGGCAATAATAAGAACTGGCTGAAAAGTCATAAACTCAAGGTTCTGAAAGAACTGGAAACGCCAACCGAATGGCGCAACCGTATCCAAAAACACACAATAGTAACCACATCAGAAACTATAAAAAAAGAATGGATCAGACAGCGAGACGATTTACTCGGCAAGGTAACGGTTGCGGAGCTTGAAAAAGATGACTGGAAGCTCTATTTCAAGATACGATCAGAAATGGATAATTATGAATCATTTCTTACCGAACTGGACGATGAAAACAGGTTTCCGAAAAGTTTGCCGGTGAATGACATTCCTGAACGCGTCATCAAAAAGCCGTGGTTCGCTAATATTAAAAAGGCAATGGCAACAGAAAGAGAAAATACTTTCAAAAAGGCGTTTGGTCTGGCTTCCAAAGACAATGGTGCTTCGACCGCCGCGGATCAGGCCATCCAAAAATTAAGTGACACTTACCGCAAAAACCGGAAAGACTCCGTACAACTGGTAATCGCTTTCTCAGACATCGAAGATTATCTTAATCTTGCCTATCAGCCTGACGAAATTCCCTCTGGCGCATTAGAGACAGAGACAATACGTAGTCTGTACAACAAACAGAAAAAATATGATATTTACCCAACGCTAAAAAGCGAATTTTCGCTAATCACAAACCGCATAGGCAAACTTTTACAGGTTGAAGCGGAAAAGAGCAAACAGCAAATAACCCAAACAGCCCAAAAAATAACAAAGCGCCCCAGCGATTATCATCCGGAGATAATTATCGCCGTTTGGAATAGTCTGAAGAAAGTTACCGGTCCGATCTCACTTACGGAATTGACGCTGGCTCGGAACATACGCAGGGCAGTAGCCGAGCTAATCAACAATAGATTGCCCCAGGGCGACCGAAAAAATGCACTCATGCAAACATTCAAGCAGGAAGGCCCTCGCCGCTGGGAATATTATTTCAACAACCTCAGTAAGCCCGAAAAAATCGAGGACAATATAAGTAAAGCCATTGACCTGATGAACGATTTTAATGTCGATGTCGAACAGTTGAAAACAACACAGGCAAAATACAACATTTATCTATACCGACAAACAAGCGAGGTAATCCCCGCACTCACCAAGGAGTCAAAGGCGAAAGATGAGATAAAACGGATAAAAGAAAATATAAACAGTATCTTTCTTCGTCAGGCCCAGTCGCCGGAAACCATAAACAAGCTATTGATCGACCTTGATAAATTACTGGCGGACGACAGTGGCGCCCAACTTGCCAAAAGCCTGACACAAATCGGCCCGGCCAAAAGAGACCAAAACTGGCGGAGCGTTCCGTCAGCCGATATGAACACCGTTACATTTACATGGCAGGATAAAGGTTATGATCTCATATTCGAACGGATACAGGGCGCCGGTTATATGTGTACCACGGAAGTATCCCTGAGATTGTTCCGTGATGTTATGCTTTCTCACCGGAAAGGTACGGAATTCAAAAAATTGCTCCCGAAGAACCAAAGTGAAGTATCGGGTAAAAATATGACTGAACGGCCCTGGGGATGGCGATGGTCCGGGGCAGGCATAATTCATTCCAACGACGCGACATGGCTGCCGTGGTTTAACCACACGATTATCAGGAGTAATCCAATATATCGACAACAGGGCTATATTACCAAAGATGAGCTTTTCAATGAGTCCGCAAGGAGCCGGTTGAGGGTTCTCAAGCCTTCTCTGGATCATCCCATGCAGAATATTTCACTGGCAGGGGCGGCTTATTTCGCTGACCTGCTCGGCTGTCGCCTGCCCACAACAACCGAATGGCAGTGTGCTTACCGGGAGATGCCCGACTTCCCGGATGACTGCTGGAACCTGCGGGATCAGACCTGGCGAGAGCATCAGCAGCATTTGTTTGGAATTCAAGACAAAATGGCACAAAAAAGGATGACCCCTTTCGTACCCTGGCCCGATACCGGTATTTTTCGGCCTGGACGAAAACGCGGAAAAAACGCTGTTGTGAATATACAAAGCAACGATGGTGTTTTATGGTTTAAGAAGGTAACCGACGACATCGACAAAGACAGAACGTATAAATTTCATCATCTGGTGGGAAACGTGGCGGAATTTGTCTGCGAAGACGCCGACAGCCTCGATAAAAAAATCGAAGCTCCTTTTACGAATGCCGACGAAGTAAAAAACTTTCTGACACATGGAAACTATTATGTTATTGGCGGCTCGGCCTTGTCGGCGCCGGAATCGACAAAAACCACGCCCTATAAAGTGCCTTACAAAACAAGCAAGCCGAAAGAACTGTATTCAGACGTCGGGTTCCGGTTGGCCTTTAGCTCGCCGCACAGGAAGCTGTCCGAGGAGTTGTTGGGCCTTCTGAGAAGGTCTTATATCTTAGAGAGTAGAGAGTGGGAGAAGAATTGAACATCGAACGTTCAACATTCAACATCGAACGTCGAATTAAAGAAATATTGAATAAAGAAAGAGAAGGCCGCGCGGGGTAAGACCCCACTTTACAAAACTAATGACGAATTAAGAAATCAGAATGAGGAATTAATAACGAAGTCCGAATGACGAATAATGGAAAGTTGCCATTGTCTTGGACAGTTACAAAAAAAATAGTGCGATACATCGCACCCTACTTAACTGTGGTGAGGAAGGTCGATTTTCCATCAAAACCAGTTGACTTTGCGGCTAAGTCGATTTACTTTATGGCTGCGCACGCTACGGAACGGCAAAACCAACTTGATTTGTGGATAAGTCAATTTACTTAACGGCTGGGAAAGCAGATTTGCCGACCGCTGCGACAGCAAAACCTAACGTAAGCCGTTTATTTTAAGGGAGTTAGGCAAAAAGGCCGCAAAAAGGCGGAAAAATAACTTCCGCCCCACCGTTACGGCGGCGTTGCCAATAAAGAGGGAATGCGTGTTATCTCGAAGTAAGACCCGAAAGCGGGTATATCCGGCAACCATATAAACGGAAGTTAGGCATAAACAAAGCCCCCAGCATAAATATAGGAGAACAGAATGGCGTCAAAATATTTGTCATCCTTGTCAACGGATGAATACTCGACTCTTACAAAGAAGCTGTGGGACATCCAGAATCATCGGTGTTTTATTTGTGAAGATGAAATCGATTTAGTTATACATACAACAAACATTGACCATATTATTCCACTATCAAATAAAGGCAAAGATTCTGAAGAAAACTTTGCCGTAACACATGAGAGTTGTAACAAATCAAAACAAGATGCAAATCTCAAAATTGCGAAAATATTGCAAAAGCTTAGTAAAATCCAAAAAACAGCACAGACGGAAACAGGTAAATCTGCATCCCTCAAGGATGTATTGGTCAATTACAAGGGTTCTCGGCATGAATTCAAATATAAAATCGAAGATGGAAAACTAAAATATTCCTTCTCAAATAATGGCGATAACAAAACATATCAAACAACAATATTCACCGATAATCTCTCTAAAGAACAATCTTGCTTTATAGAAGTTCCAATTGAATATTTGTTTCACGACGAAATTATTAACCCGAGAGGAATAAACAATAGTATCAGAAAGCTCATTAAGGAATTCGATAAGAAAAACCCACAATTGCACCTTAGTCTTGCCAGAATAGATAATGGGAGGCTGAAAGTATTTGATGGTCAGCATAAGGCTGTTGCTCAAATTTTATTGGGAACTAGAAAATTTATTATACGAGCATTCTTAGAACCCAATGTCGATAGATTATAACCCTACCCATTGTCAAGGCCAATTATTCCTTTGTTTAAGGTGCAAGTTGCAGTGTTTCCTTTAACTCGGTCGCTTCGCGTAGCGGAGGCGAAGCCGGAGCGGAGCGAAGCG
>DAOVXR010000201.1 GCA_030636065.1 Sedimentisphaerales bacterium
TACCGCCAGATGAAGATGATCGCGGTTGAAGTGTCCGACAATGTAATCCTGCTGGCCGGAGCCGAAGGAGGCTACGACAGCGAGGCAATGGTGGAAATCTATTGGACAAGCGGATGGTTTGGCATTATGACCCAGGGTGCCTATACGCCCACCCAGCGACCCTGGCAAGGGCAATATTCTGTGATGGAGTATGGAATCAACGTAAATGATTCCTATGACGACGGATACGAACCCGGTGTTAGTTGGGAATTCGAAGATAGTATGTTTATAGAAGTTGTTGAGGATGGTGTGGGGCAATATATGGCTCAGGAGGTCGGCAATACCGATCCGGACGAACAATGGGACTATCTCCAGGTGGGAAACCATCTTGAGAACCACGAAAATTATGTGGACGGCTACGACTACGAAGTGGAACACGAATATATCTATCGTGGCCCCGACGATACCATGTTAGTCATTGGTGGAGATGCTGGCTACGAGACGGGAAACGGAGCTTTGTGGGGTGGGGAGTTCTGGGCGGTGATCGCCTATCCCCAGCAGGGCTACGAGTACAAGCCCGACCTGGAGGGTACTATCGACTCCGATTCCCTGCCGGATATGACCTTGCCGGAGGGAGCTTTTACCGTGCCGGTTACTGTAGCCAATACCGGCAATGCCCCCGCCATGGGAATGATCGACATCGACCTCTATGCCTCCGAAGACCAATCGCTGGATGAAACCGATACGCCGCTTACCACAGTCAGCCGGTATGTCTATCTGCCGGCGGGCAGTTCCCAGGCTTACAATATTCGTGTACAGCTTCCGGATGACATCTCCTGCGGGGATTACTATCTGCTGGCGGACATTGATTCGCAGGACAATATTGCCGAAATCAATGACGATAATGTGGTTGCCAGTGATCAGACGTTTGGTGTGGCCGAGCCTCAGACAGACCTTAGCGGACAGATTGACCTTGGCAATCTGACTGCCTCGATGGGAGGCGACCGCGAGTTGATTTTCCTGGAGATTACCAATGAGGGTAACATTACCGTCAATGAGTCGATTGATGTTGACTTCTATCTCTCTACGGACGCGGTACTCGACGACGGTGATACGCCGGTTGACGCTCTTTTTGATGAGCACAGGCTTTATCTGCTTCCTAACCGGAGCATCAGACTGGTAAATTTCGTTACTTTGCCGACCGGACTGGACACCGGCGATTATTACCTGCTGGCCGATATTGCCCAAGCTACTGATGAGCAGGACACCAGTAACAACGTAGCCGTCAGTAGTGCTTTTGCCGTCGAAAAGGCGTATGTGGATTTGACCGGCACAGTCGATCTGCGTAACTGGACCACTGCTGTTGGCGGTGATCGTGGCCTGGCTTTTATTAATGTTACCAACGAGGGAAACGCCACAGCACAGGGCAAGGTGAACATAGGCCTTTACCTCTCCGAAGACGAGAATTATGACGAGGGCGGTGATATTTTTATCGAGCAGTTGACCGATCAGACTGTTTATTTAGCGCCTGGAATGACACGGCCTTTCTTCAGTTTTCTGACCCTGCCGGAGGTTGAATCGTCCGGCGATTATCATCTGCTGGCAAAAATCGAGCCGGAAGAAACCCTCTACGATGATGATTTAACCAATAATGTCGTCGTTAGTGATACCACTATACAGGTTGCTCCGCCTTTTGTGGATTTGACGGTTCAGATTGATACGAGGAACTGGACCGGCGGCCTTGAAGGTGATCGCGGCCTGGTCTTTGTGAACGTAACAAATGACGGCAACATTGTCGCATACGGCAAGACCGATCTACAGATTTATCTGTCCGAGGATGAGACTCTTGACGAAGGCGATACTTCTATCGTGGAGATGACCGACCAGTTTGTCTATCTGCGGCCCGGAGGAACCCGGCCGTTCTTCAGCTTCCTGACCTTGCCGGAAGTTGAAGCCGCGGGTGAATATTATCTGTTGGCCGAAATTACACCGGAAGCCTCTCTTAACGATGTTACCAATAACATCAGCCCCGGCGCTGCTATAGAGGTACAAAAAGCCTTTGTTGACCTGACTGCTGAATTCCAGCTTGTTACTTTCCAGGATCAGGTCTCGGAAGGTAACTACGGACTCATAATGCTGGCTGTGAGCAATGGCGGCAACGTGCGGGCCACCGGCACAATGGACATCGAATTATGGGCCAGTGCCGATGGAGACCTCGACGCCGGTACTGACGATTACCTGCTGAAAACATTATCCGATCAGAGACTTTTTGTGGGAAAGTCGTTCCCACAGTACTTCGTAACACTGGTGATCTGGCCGGACCTGCAGACTGTCCCCGCTGACACCTACTGGCTTGTAGCCAGGGTGGATACTCTTGGCGAGATCGACGAGTCCGATGAAACTAATAACCTCGCCATTAGTACCCAGACTTATATCGTAGCCTGATAAAGCTGGTCTGTGTGTGTATAAATTTGCCCGGAGATTTACGTCGGTATGGCTGATGCTCGTGCAATCTTGTACCATAATCTGTATCTTATGCTCGACGCCGGCGTTCCGATATTGAAATCGCTCCGGACCGTCGGATCGGGCGTTAAAGGGAAAAGGGCCAAGGCCTTTGCCGCTATCGCGGATATTGTTGCCGACGGAAACAGCCTTGCCGAGGCAATGGCTCGGTTTCCCAAGGTGTTCGATCCCTTAGATGTGCTGGTAGTGGAAGCCGGCGAGACATCCGGCAATCTACCCGAAATCCTCAACAACTTATCTGACTGGTATAACTTTCGTGATCGTATAAAGCGAATAATTCGTTCCGGGCTGGTTTTGCCGGTGATGATTATTCACATCGCGGCCTTTCTGATACCTGCTCCCGCCCTGATTATGGGCAGTATAGATTTGTCCGGGTATTTTTGCAGTGTGGCGCAAACTCTGGCATTCTTATATGTACCTGCGGTGGGCATTTGGGCTGTAATGCGTCTGACCCCTGAAGCAGGGTTTTTTCGCCGTTTGTTCGACCGGTCGGTAACGCGAATCCCACTTTTAGGACGAGCAATATGCCGACTTTCCCTGAGCCGGTACTGCCGAACATTCCACATGCTGCTTAAGGCCGGAGTCTCCGCCGTGCAATGCGCCGAGATGGCGGCCGAGGTGGTAGGCAATACCTGTATAGCCGACCAGTTGAAAGGTGCCGCCGAGAGTGCTCGGGCGGGGAATCTGTTCTCGGAAGGTTTTTCACAAAAACTGCCGCTGGATTTTCTGGACGTCTGGCGTATCGGTGAAGAAACCGGCGCCCTGGACGATGTTACTCAGCGATTGGCCCAATCCAACAGTGAAATCGCCCAGTTGTTATTCAGCGAACTGGGCCGATGGGTGCCGCGGATCGTTTATTTCCTAATCGTTTTTTACCTTGCCCTTCATGTCGTCTCGGGCTTCAAAGCTATAATAATGCCGGGGTAATAACTTTCAAAGTGGGAGGCATACTCCGTGTGGCGATCTTATCCGATGTCCAACTCTTCTTTCTTTCTCACCACTCACAACCCACCACTCACAACTATTCTTTCCGTCTCACCCCACGCGTTTTTTTTGTTCAGTATTATGGGACTTTTTTGTTCGTTTGATTGGGTATGAAGTGGTAAGATAATAATATGGCAGGTTGTTGTGAACTTACTGACAATAAGTTACGATAAAAGTGGTATAACTGTAATTCGTGGTTGAAAAGTTAAGGTATAATCGCATTGGCGTTGAGTGGAAAAAAAATCGTTATTCTGTTTCCCTGTATCGGCCGACGTGTAAGTCTGTTACGGTTGTTCAGGCAGGCATGCCGTCGGCTTGGCCGTGAGGCGGTGATTATCGGTACCGACACTACTGAAAACTCAGCCGCCCTGCAGTGTTGCGACCGTAAATATATCGTCAGGCCGGTCCACCACCGTGGCTATGGCAGTGAAGTAACCGAGATTATACGAAAAGAAAAGGTGGACCTGTTGGTGCCGACAGTCGATTTGGACCTGCCTATATGGGCACGAAGACGCGGCAAACTGGCACAGATGGGCTGTACTGCCCTGATTTCATCACCGCGAGTAGTGCGAATATGTCAGGACAAGCGTAATACCTTTACTTTTCTGAAAGAACACGGATTCGAGACCCCTGAGACCACAATCGCGGCGTCGGCACTTAAACGAAAGCGGCATCACTACCCCTATTTTCTCAAGCCCTGGGACGGTCACGCCAGTCGCGGCAGTATGATTGTGCGTAATCTGGAGGAACTGAAATTTTACACTAAACGAATACCCAACTGCCTGGTGCAGCAATTCA
>DAOVXR010000141.1 GCA_030636065.1 Sedimentisphaerales bacterium
AGGTGTATCATCCGAGCCACCGGTCGCTTCGCTCCGCTCCGGCTTCGCCTCCGCTACGCGAAGCGACCGAGTTAAAGGAAACACTGCAACTTGCACCTTAAACAAAGGAATAATTGGCCTTGACAATGGGTAGGGTTATAGCTATAGAATAATTTCCTACAAAGGTGTTGGTCGTATTCCAAAAAATCTTAGAGGAACAACAGATCCACAGAAGCGGATTCTGTTGGATAGATTACCCAAGTTACTCAAAGGATATGGAAAAAGCCACCAAGACTTTTCTGCAGCGGTTATCGTGGTCGTGGACCTGGATGACAAGGACTGTCGGGCGTTCAAGCAAGAAATGCTCGATGTTCTAAAGACCTGCAATCCACAGCCAATAACACTGTTCAGGATTGCGATAGAAGAAGGCGAAGCCTGGTTGTTGGGAGATCGAAACGCCATAAAAACCGCCTACCCTCGTGCAAAAGAACAGGTTTTGAACGGTTATATGCAAGACAGCATTTGTGGTACATGGGAAAAGCTTGCGGATGCTATCTATCCGGAGGGATCACAAAAACTTAAACAATTGGGATGGCCTTATACCGGACAGGCTAAATGCGAATGGGCGAAAAATATCGCACCCCATTTAGATGTGGAGAGTAATCAATCGAGAAGTTTCCAAACTTTTCGTAACGGAATCAGAAATCTGGCAGGAATCGTGGCTTAATGTGGAGAATTAAAGGAGCCAGGAACCCGGTGTTACAGTAGATGGTAGAGGACGGTTACAGAAAATTAAGGTATGATGGTTCAGAATTAATGGCGTGGTACATCGCATCCTACTTAACTAAAGTACCCGACGCTTTTAATTGCACCCTATTGTTAAAAAAAACCGCCCCCTTTTTCCCCGAACACCTTTAATTGCATCCAAGGATATTATATGAAATTGGCCCTGCCACGTAATTATGAGAGAAGACGTCAAATCAGGGAGTCCGCGTCGGTTGGGCTTGTGGCGGTGCGGGTCGGGGCGGTGCGATGGTTGGTATTAAGCGGGTTTCAGGGTGAGATAATCGGGGCGAATGCGCCCGAATGGAACGACCTCGGCCAAAACGAAAATGCGCGACTCATAAAAAGCAATCCGAGACGGCGAATATATCGGCTCGAATACAATCAACGTGTGTTCTATGTCAAATATTATTATGTAATGAATGTACGGGACAGGCTCAAATGGTCTCTCCGCAACAGCCCCGGCCAAACCGAGTTCGAGAACCTGACCTATGCACGACAACAAGCGGTGCCCGCTGCCAAGCCGCTCGGCTGGGGTATAGGTTATGTGAACGGCCAAATGGCTGGGATGCTTATCACCGAATCGCTCGGCGAGGTCGTCTCATTAGAAGACGTTATCTGGCGATTAGACCCGGTTGATCCCGATTCACTAAAGATTAAATTGGCGGCTACCGGGCGGCTTATCGCGCAAATGCACCGCGCGGGAATCAAACACTCCGATCTGCATACCGGTAATATCCTTCTGCAAGCCGAAACTCCATCCCACAAAAACGGCCGGGAACAATTACAGGCCTATATAACCGACCTACAAAATATCAGCATAAAATCACCAACCTGGATTTTTCCCCGCATAACAAGCGGGTTCGCCGGCGCCTTTCGCCGCTGGCGGATCAAAAATGTCGCGTCGCTATTGGCCGGCGTCCAGCCACTAACCGATAAATACCGACGCAGGGGCGCCATCGACAGTATTAAAACCGACCCCTTATATGAATTCGTGAAGGCTTACCTGAAAACACTGCGGGAACTGGAAAGATGGTCGTCCGCTGAACTGCCGGGCACAATTCCCGAAAACAGTCAACGCGTGGGGCAAAGCCCCACCCTACTTGAGAACCCTGAGAACCCCCGCTTAACAGCGAGGGCTACTAAACGCGTGGGGCAAAGCCCCACCCTACTTGAGAACCCTGAGAACCCCCGCTTAACAGCAGGGGCTACTAAACGCGTGGGTCAAAGCCCCACCCTACCGATTGGGGACATCGATAGGGCAGAGCGGGATTATCTTCGGCGACTGACGGCAACTATCGTCAAATATCAGCGGCGTTTTTACAGGAGCCGGGACAGGCGGCCGCTACGCAGCTCAAGATATTTCCAAAAACTGAAACTGCCCGACAACTGGTCGTCTTATGTATATCTGCAAAGCAGATACCCTGCTGATTTTTCTGTCGCGAGTCGCTGTCGCTTTACCGCGGAACAATGGGGGCAAGCCCTGGCCGAGCCGGAATCGCTTCTGCAATCAGGTAAAATAATCAAAGAAGGCGGACGCAATACAGTAATACTCAAAACATTGACTATTGGCTCCACGTCGCTACAGGTTGTCATAAAACATACGCGTCCGTATTCCGGGAATACCATCATAAACCGGTTCGTGGCTGTTGGTCGGGGGCTGTGGGAGATAATGGGTCGCAGCCGTGCCGTTCGGCAGTGGTTCAGGGCCAATGCCCTGATTTCACGGCCAATTCCTACCGCCTGGCCATTAGCAGCTCTGGAAAGGCGCGAGGGGCTGAGGGTAAAAAATAGTATTTTTATATGCGAATGGATTCCCGATAGCGCAAACCTTGCTCAGGTTATAACACAGCGACAGTTGACAAATGACTACAAATATCGAAAGGCGTTGGCTGAACAATTGGGCAGGCTTTTGGGAATGCTGCGGTATCAGGATTTTCGTCATCGCGATTGCAAGGCCACCAATATTGTGATACAGACTCCGCCGAGTCGGACGGCTGCTGACGAACGACTTGCCGGGATCACGTCTGACGGCGGCGGGTATCGTTGCCGAGCGTTTCCGGTTGACCTGGACGGTCTGAGGCCGCGATTATTCCACAGCAGATTCGCCGGGCACGAAGCTCTGATCCGCTTAGGCGAATCCGTCTTATCTTATTATAAACACGTAACCTTAGCCGATTATGCCCGCGTGTTTCGCAGCTATATCCGATACCTGGAACTGCCCGAAACACATAATCGCGAGCTGAGAAGGAAATTATGGGATAAAATATCAAAACAGGTCAGAAAAAAGGTCGCCAAAAACAACCGCAAAAACCTGTACAACACAGCCTTCAAAAATATTCTCATCATCAAACCCAGCAGCCTCGGTGATATAGTCCGAACTTTACCGATCCTGCATTTTTTGCGACGGCGGTACCCCAAAGCACAGATCGGTTGGCTGATCCGGACAGAATTTGCCGACCTGCTCACATTTCAACCGGAATTAGATAAAATAATTACGTTCGATCGCGAGCACTTCGGCAAAATGATCTGGAATCCGGAAGCGGCCCGTGATTTTACCTGTTTTTTACGCCGATTACATCAGATGAAATTCGATCTAGTATTAGATATGCAGGGTTTGTTCCGAAGCGGGTTCCTAACCTTCACTACCGGATCGCCGGTTCGTTTGGGCTTCGCCAGGGCACGCGAGTTGGCGTGGCTGTTCTATACCCATAAAGTGAAAACTCCAACCCAACAGGAACATGCGGTAACAAGCTACCAACGATTTGCCACGGCTTTAGAACCGCAAAACAAAGAAGAAAATATACAGTTTAATATTTCGATCAATCAGGATAGTCAAAAAACGGCCCGTGACAAACTCCAACAGGCAGGCGTCAACAAAGAAAAAAAGTATGTCGTACTACTGCCGGGAGGAACAGAATCAGCCAAAAGGTGGCAACCAAATAAATTTGCCGCTCTTGCCCGGCAATTGCATCAACGCTATGATACGGCAATCGTGGTGCTGGGGGCCGGGGCAGTGGAAAAATCGTTGGCTGAGGAAATTGTTCTAAAAGCACGGCAAACCTGTGATGGTAAAATCGGCGGGGTAGGTACTGAAAATAAACATCACGGTCAGGTTGAAATAATCGATATGGTGGGGTTGACAGATTTAAATGAGATGTTGGCGATTCTAAATGAGGCGGCCCTGGTAATAGGTAACGATTCCGGGCCGTTACATATCGCGGCGGCGCTGGGAGTGCCGCTGGTCGGGCTGTATGGTCCGACGGACCCGGTAGTAGTAGGGCCATACGGGCAGATGGACGGCGTGGTTCAGGCCGGAGCCGATCAGAAACGTCGGCGGCGATACAGCCCGGCAGAAGAACATCAAATAGATAGAATTACAGTCGAACAAGTACTAGAAATCGCTGGAAAAAAAATGTAGAATGTAGAATTCAAAAGATAGAATTCAGAAGAAAGAAAAGAAAATACAAAGAATATTTAACCACAAATTTTACCGATTACACTGACTTTAAAAAAAGCAAGGTTTCGCAGGAAGGACAAATGGAAAAACGTGTGGCAATAGGGCCACCATAACAAGGGCTTGTTGAAACGACGCTGGAATGGTATTATTCCATTTAGACAGCGTGGGCTGAAGCCCATCCTACGTAACTCGGTTCCGCCCAGAAGTCAGGCGCTGGGACATCGGGCAATGTTGCACTTATTACTTGAAACTGCAATAGTAAAAACCAGAATGATGGATAAATATGTCGCCAATTCGTAAAACAGTCAGACGAGTCGAAAAATTCATTGTGTATCGTATTTTACACGTTGACGATACGCCACATCGGCTGGCGTTAGGACTGGCGCTGGGGATATTTGTCGCCTGGACGCCAACCATCGGGCTACAAATGATACTGGTGCTACTTCTGGCACCACTGATCCGGGCAAACGGCAGAGTGGGAGTGCCAATGGTCTGGGTTTCCAATCCGCTGACCGCGACACTGATCTACTACCCCAATTACCTCATAGGCCGATTCCTGTTAGGTGTGTTTATCGAACGCCCGACGCCAGTCTATAGCTTTGAGCGAATCCAGGACCGACTGGAAGAAGTACGGCAGTTAGGGCACTTCTTCTCAATAGAATTCTGGCAGAAAATCGGGCAACTGGTACTGAATGTCGGAGTAGTGGACCTGATCGTGGGCAGTATCGTGGCAGGGCTGATATTCGGGCTGGTGATGTACATAGTAAGCTATAAATTCATCGTCTGGTACCGTACGCATAATCCTATCTTCAAACGACTGTTGAAGAAGAGGGTGGAAAGAAGAGAGAAGAGAGAAGAGAATAAATTGAACAGAAGATAACGAAGGAAGCGAAGAATATAAGTAACTTGTGGATAGTTGCTTGGTTTTTAATCTGAAGTGCAACATTCATAAGAACTTAAACAACAGTGTGTTATCGCCGAGAAAATTCGCTTGGGACCCCAGAGGCCTGA
>DAOVXR010000265.1 GCA_030636065.1 Sedimentisphaerales bacterium
AGGAAGGGGTCATGACTCGAACGAAAAACTATCTCTACACCCAGGCCGAACTGCTCAAATCGATGCCGATTTTAGCATGCGTTGTAGATGATCCGGCAGTGGCGAAGCTGAAAACATTCGACGGGATCGATAATCGTATCGGCTATCTCAATAAACATCTCGACGTTGTCGTCGGCAAAAAGGACGATCTCATTAACGTTTCGTTCGAGTGTCCTTATCCGCACGAAGCGGCATTGCTGGTCAATACCCTTGTCGATTCCTACATCACCTACCACTCGACGCATAAGCGCACCGCTACGAGCGAAGTTCTGAAAATCCTGCGGGCCGAAAAGGTAAAACGCGACAGGGAATTAGACGGAAAATTTCAGAAACTGGTCGAATTCACCCGTGCCCACGGTATTGTTTCGCCTGAGAACAGCAATAATAATGTAGTACTGAATCGCCTGGAGCGGCTCTCGCAGGCCCTGACCGACGTCCAACTGGAAATAGTCCAGGCCAAGGCCGATTATGACAGTGTCGAATCTTTGATGAAAGACCCTGACAGCGTCCGCCGATTTTTGCAATCACGGCAAAATCGGGACAGTTATCTCTCCGCTAACAGTCAGCCCCACCAACTCCATGCCGAGATGGAAAAACTCCGGAACCAACTGAACATTCTTCTGCAACAAAGCACATCTCATCATCCCGCTGTGCAGTCTTTGCTCGTGCAGGTGGCACAACTTAAACGGCAAATAACAGAACAGGAAAATAATTTCATACAGGCATATCGGGCCTCACTCATTCAGCAGTGGATTACCGCCATGCAAAAAGAAACGGAAATCACCTCGGCGTTCCAGCGACAACAAAAACTGGCACTGGAACAGAACGCCCGGGCAGCCGAGTACACGGTGTTGCAATCCAATCTGAAGCGAGCCGAAAAGGCCTGCGACAAACTCGACAGCAATATCAAAGAAATAGACGTTACCGAAGATACCGGGGCACTGAATATCAGTATTCTGGAAGTCGCACGGCCAACAGAAAAACCGTCAAGACCCAACAAAACCAGTGTGTTGGCCCTGTCGATACTACTGGGATTGATACTTGGGCTTGGAATGGCCATGCTGTGCGACCGGGCAGATACTCGAGTTCGCAGCGCCTCGGAGATTTCCGCTCTGCTCGGCGTGCCTGTTTTGGGGTCTGTTCCCTCGATAGCCGGCAAAGAAACGTTGCTGACGCGTGGACAAACAGTATTGCTTCGGCCAAGCTCGCCTGCTGCCGAGTCATACCGCTCCATACGCACGGCTGTTTATTTCGGCGTACCCCGTCAGCAGGCCCGGACGATTTTAGTTACCTCACCGAACGAAGGCGACGGTAAGACCACGGTACTGAGCAATCTGGCGATAACAATGGCCCAGGCCGGTCAGCGTACCCTGATTATCGACGGCGATTTACGCCGACCGACGCAACATATTATCTTCAGGACCGATTCGTCCGTCGAATGTGAACAACCCACCGGCCAAAGAAACATCGGCATTGCCGAAATAATATCCGGCAGTGAAAAACCGGAAGATGTTATCCGACATACCAAAGTTGACGGCCTGGATGTGCTACTCGCAGGACAGGTACAATCGAATCCTTCTGAAATACTGAACGGTGCCGCGTTTGCCGACATTGTCAATCAGCTTGCCCGGCAATATGATCGGATTTTGATAGACTCCCCGCCCGTCATCAGTGTTACCGATGCTCGTATTCTCGGTGGAATTTGCGACCTGACGATTCTGGTACTCCGAGCCGAAAAGTCAACCCGCAAGGCCACCGAGCAGGCCCATAATGGTTTATTGAGTGTCGGAACGCATTTGCTGGGAGTTGTGGTCAACGATGTGCCCCGCAATTGTAATCGGTATGATTACTACAGCAGATATTTGAATAACGCATCACGATGTTCGGAATATGCCGACGATAATTGTTCCCATCGGCCACAGGGTATTATAAAACCCCCCGTAATCAAAGCAGCGATTGATAATGCGCTGACGTACGACCACATACGATAGGACGAAGAGAAAAACAATTGCAGTCAACCTGCCGGGACACCCGCTGAAAAAAATCAGGAACCGGGCCTCGGCGAAAATGAAAAGGCACAAAAATAAGAAAAGAAGTAATACTTTAGCCATATGAAGCAACTCGTAATTTGGCAAAACTAAAAACATGGGTGGCATGCTTACGCGTAGCTTATGCAAAGCATAAGTAAGCTTAAGCATGGTTGGCTTCCAAACAAACATTAAAAGCCCTGAAAGGGCGAAAGAAAGTAACCTGTAAAAAGCGCGAACGGCTACTATTTTTAGAGGTTACCTGAAAAAAAGCGGACTTTTGACGCCGACGGGGACGGAGTCTGTCTGTAGATTACCATCAACTTTTAAGGATGTGATATGAAAACGTATCTCATTGTTTACTGCGGGGCACTGCTGCTATCTGTTTTTTTTACTCCATGTGTGCTGTTTATTGCGAAGGCTCTTAATATTTATGATGATATGAGTGTTCGCAAGGTACACGCGCGGGCCATACCACGACTGGGCGGTGTAGCCATTGTTTTGGCCATGCTGGGACTGGTTATACCTGTGCTTGTGCTGAACAATTATATCGGCGAGGTCTTTCGCGGTGTTCAGACAGAAATTATCGTGTTGCTCTCCGCCGGTATGTTTGTTTTTATGGTGGGGCTGATCGACGATGTGTGTCATTTGCGCGTTCGAACCAAATTGTCGGCACAAATTGCCGCGGCAGTAGCGGTCTGTGCGTTTGGCATTCGCATCGAACACATTGCTTTGGCCGACTGGTGTACGCTCGATTTCGGGTGGTTTTCCTGGCCGCTCACGATTTTGTGGATTATCGGGATTACCAACGCTCTTAATCTGATCGACGGACTTGACGGTTTGGCGGCTGGGATTTCAGCTATTACCTGTGCGGTCATAGCTGTTTTCGCGATTTACACCGGTCAACCGATTATGGCGGTATTGATGTTGGCCCTGCTCGGCAGTCTTACCGGTTTTCTGTTTTATAATTTCAACCCCGCCCGGATTGTCATGGGAGACTGCGGAAGTCTGTTTTTGGGTTTTATCCTCGCTACTTCCAGTGTATTGAGTGCCACAAAGAGCGCGACGCTTGTTGGGCTGGCATTGCCGGCGTTGGCCTTGGGGGTCCCGATTTTCGATACGCTTTTCAGTATCCTGCGTCGCTTTCTGGAGCGTCGGTCGATATTTTCGCCTGATCGCGGGCATATTCATCATCGGCTTCTGGAAAGAGGGCTTAAGCAGAAACACGTGGTGATTCTCATTTATCTGTTGACGCTGGTGATCACAGGGCTGGGTATGTTCATGATGGCTACGCGCAATTGGG
>DAOVXR010000232.1 GCA_030636065.1 Sedimentisphaerales bacterium
TCGGGGGGCAGACAATTCCCAATTCACTCGCTATCCATCCGATGGAGGGGGCAGACGGCGATGCACAGGGACGCCCCGGCCCCTTGACTTATCGGCGATACAAGCGGTTTGCAGCCGGCGGAGCTGGTTTGGTCTGGGCCGAAGCGATTGCCGTAGTTGAGGAAGGACGGGCTAACCCCCGGCAGTTGTGGCTGCATGAGGGCAGTCAAGAGGCATTCACCGATATGGTTTCTCGGATGCGGCGGGCCGCCGCCGAAAGTATGGGGCCGAATCACAAGCCGATTATTGTTGCACAGTTGACTCATTCGGGCAGATACAGCAAGCCAGACGGCGTTGCAAGGCCATTGGTTCCTCAGCGTGATCCTTACAGAGATCCGTTGATACCGGAGCCACAACCAACGACTGACAGGCAAAGCAAAGTAACAGATGAATGCATTATTACCGATGAGTATCTTGACAGCCTGCAGATGGAATACGTTAAAGCTGCCAAGCTGGCTTATGAGGCGGGTTTTGATGCGGTTGACATCAAGTCCTGTCATGGCTATTTAGTGAATGAAATTTTGGCCAGCCGAAACAGGTCCGGCAAGTACGGCGGTTCATTTGAAAACAGAACCAGATTCGTGCTTGAGGTTATTGATAAGATAAAAGCCGAACTTGGCGATAAGATCGGTATTTGCCTCAGGCTTGGTTTTTATGATGCAACACCTTATCCTTACGGCTGGGGTGTCGATGAGAAAGATTATTCCAAACCGGACCTTACAGAGCCGAAGAAGCTTGTTAAGCTACTTGGTGAAAAAGGTATAAGGCTGATTAATTTCACTATCGCTAATCCATACTACAACCCACATATAGGCAGGCCTTTCAATCAACCTGTCAAAGGTGGTTATGAAGAACCAGAACATCCATTAACAGGTGTTCAGCGATTGATAGATATTGCGGCTGAAATACAGAATGAATTCCCTGAAATTGTCCTGGTTGGTACCGGCTATAGCTGGCTGCGTCATCTTATGGGCAATGTCGCTGCCGCTTCCATCAAGCAGGGTAAAATTAAGATGGTAGGTGGCGGCAGGATGGGATTCGCCTATCCGGATTTCGCAAAAGACCTTTTAACCAAAGGTGTGCTTGACAAAAATAAAGTATGTATAGGTTGTAGTGCGTGTAGTCAATTGATGCGTGATGGTCAGATGACAGGCTGTGTCGTTCGCGATAATAAGGTGTACGGG
Source organism: Sedimentisphaerales bacterium (assembly GCA_030636065.1). The sequence continues at coordinate 1,224 of DAOVXR010000232.1, forward strand.
CCGATATTCAGGCACGGCAGAATGAGCGACAGGGCTGTGGAATAGGGTGTTCCTTTTGTGATCCTGACACAACAGTTTGAGTATATTGCAAAAGACGGCAAAGGAAATTGACATATTTCTAAAGGACGAAAGATAATGGCCAATAAGCCAACAGCAATTGTAACCGGTGCAGGCAGAGGGATTGGTAAAGGCATTGCCGTCTCGCTTGGACAGGCGGGATATGATATAGTAATCAACTATTGTTCTGACAGGGAAAGTGCTCTCAGGGCAAAGCATCGAATCGAAACTTTCGGTGTTGTGTGCGAAATTATTCAGGCTGACATTAGTGTCGATGACGATCGCGCCAAACTCGTCAGCTTCGCAAAGAAAAACTTCGGACGTTGTAATTTGCTCGTTAATAATGCGGGCGTAGCGCCGAATAAGCGCATGGATATTCTCGAAGCTACCGAAGAGAGCTTTGATCGTGTGATGAGTATCAATCTTAAAGGTCCGTATTTTCTTACGCAGCTTATTGCCAACTGGATGATCAACCAGAGGGATAAATTTCCTGAAAGAGACTATCGCATTATCAATATCGGTTCGATATCGGCATACACGAGTTCTCCGGGGCGCGGCGAATACTGTGTAAGCAAGGCAGGCATGGCGATGATGACAAAACTTTATGCCGACAGGCTTGCTGAATATGGCATCGGAGTCTATGAGATCAGGCCGGGCGTCATAGAAACAGATATGACCAGTGCGGTGAAAGCAAAATATGACAAGCTTATCGCAGATGGCCTGACCCCGATAAAGAGGTGGGGCAAGCCCGAAGATGTCGGACAGGCCGTTCGTGCTATAGCTGAAGGAAGGCTTGATTTTTCTACGGGGCAGGTCATTGATGTTGACGGCGGGTTTCATTTACACAGGCTTTGAGTTTTATTATGGCAGAAATCATCGAAATAGCGGGCCAGACCGTTACGACACATTGTTATAACACGGTAGTTGTCGGCTCAGGTGCTGCGGGCATGAACTGTTCCAAAAAGCTCTGTGAGTATATGGATCAGAAGGGGATCGAAAATCCTCAAGAGAGAATTGCCGTTGTTACCGCAGGTCTTTCGCTTGGTGCATCGCGAATGAGCGGTTCTGACAAACAGACATATTACAAGATGGGCACAAGCCCTGACATTGCAGATAGTGCAGAGAGCTTTGCAGAGAGTCTGACTGCGGGCGGTTGCTGTCATGGCGACCTTGCGCTGGCAGAGGGCATCGGCTCACTTCGAGGTTTTTATAATCTTGTTGAAGCGGGCGTACCTTTTCCGAACGATCCGATGGGTATATATATTGGTTATAAGACTGACCACGACCCGTATGAAAGAGCAACTTCTGCAGGGCCCAAGACCAGTAAGTTTATGAGTGAGTGCCTGGAGAAAATTGTTCGAAGATATGGCGTTTCAATTTACGACCATCAAGAGGCTGTCGAGCTTATAACCAGCGGTAATGGCGATAACAAACGCATAGTTGGTTTGGTTACAATATACAAAAAAGAGCTATCCGACGACAATCTTGCGATAAATGTATTTCTTGCTGAAAACTTTGTCCTTGCTGCGGGTGGCCCTGGGGCACTTTACAAAACAAGTGTTTATCCTTTAGGCCAGATCGGTATTCACGGCATAGCACTTAAAGCAGGCCTTGCCGCGGAGAACCTAACCGAATCCCAGTTTGGCCTTGCAAGTACGAAATTCCGCTGGAATGTTTCCGGCACATATATGCAGGTTATTCCAAGGATTTTTAGTACCGATGCGGATGGTAATGATGAGAAAGAGTTTTTAGCCGATTTTTTCCCGACCATGAGCAAAATGGCAACCGATATATTCCTCAAAGGATATCAATGGCCGTTTGACCCTCAAAGAATTGAAAACTTTCAGTCATCACTCATTGATATTATAGTTTTCAACGAAATTCAAAAGGGCCGTAGAGTCTTTATGGACTTTTTGCATAACCCTGTTGGCAATGATTCGATGGATGAATTTAAATTGGAAGCCCTTGAGCCGGAGGCAATTGACTATCTCAGGGCAGCCGGGGCGATGCAGAAGTTGCCGATCGAAAGACTCGAACACATGAACTCCCCAGCCATTGATATATATAGAGAACACGATATCGATCTTAATTCTGAGCCTTTGGAAATAGCTGTTTGTGCTCAGCATAACAATGGTGGTTTTGCGATAAACAAGTGGTGGGAGTCGAATATCAAACACACTTTTGTTATTGGCGAGATGGCGGGTTCGCACGGTGTTAAAAGGCCCGGCGGCTCAGCCTTAAATGCAGGCCAGGTTGGAGCGCAAAGAGCAGCGGAATTTATAGTAAATGCTTACAGCAATGAAGTGAAATCGCAAAATAATATCGAAGAAATACAGTCTCGAATTGAGAGCGTAATTGGAAAATTAGACAAGCTTAACGGAACAGATTCGAGCCTGACAGCTAAAAATGTTATAGAGCAGATACAGAACAGAATGACCGTTTATGGAGGGCATATCAGAAAACTTGAAAATGCCGAATATGCCATAAAA
>DAOVXR010000285.1 GCA_030636065.1 Sedimentisphaerales bacterium
CGGTTGTGCTCAGCCGGCCGGTCAGGCTGGTCAGTCCCTGCTGAAACTTGCCCGCAGGCAGTTCGAACAGAAACATTATGTTTTAGCTGCTCACACTCTCTCGAATTTTCTTCGTAACGAACCGAAAAGCCGGGAGATTGCATACGCCCATTATCTGCGAGGACTATGTTATCGTCAGTCGGGGCCTGCGAAGTATGCTTTGGCTCAGCGAGATTTCAGGCAGGCGATTCACAGGGCCACGGAAAAAACCATCAAACGGCAGGCACATATAGCCTTGGGGCACATCGATTTTGAGAGTAACCCGCCCAATTATGACTCCGCCGTCAAAAATTATAAAAACGCCCTGCCCGGCCTTGAAGACGTTCCGCCCAAGGACGCTGCGCTCTATCGATTGGGCGAGTCGCTACAGAATACAGGGCAATGGGAAGAAGCCGACACATACCTGTCTCGTTGTTTCAACAATTTCAAGCAATCGCCGTTTGCCAAATCAGCCCGGCAGCGTTTTGGATCGCGGACATTCCGCCTGCAAGTGGGAGCCTTTAAGAATCTGAAGCGAGCCAAAGAGCTTGTCGCGAATCTTCGCCGGAAGGATTGGCTCGCCGACTGGACAGCGCAAAGAACGTCAGGCAAACTGCTTTACATAGTCCGTACCGGCCAGTATCAAACTCTCGCCAAGGCACGCCAGGGGCTTTCTGATTTGACGCGCCTGTACGGCGACGCTATGATAGTAGCCGCTCAATTAAATTAGTTGTGAGTGGTGAGAAAGAAAAGCGTGAACGATTACGAAAAAGAGAAAAAATATGCCAGAGCAAAAATCCTTTACCAGCGACCTGCCTGAGAACATTATCGACATTGCAAGGCAACTGTTTATTCGTCTTCCGCATCTTAGTGTTGCCGGCGAGGATATGTTCGCCTGTTTTCGAGCGGTTGTCGATGTCTTTGAACGTAGCGGCGTTCTTTTTATATGTGGTAACGGCGGCAGCTTTGCCGATGCCGTGCACATCAAGGGTGAACTGGCCAAGAGCTTTGAGAAGCCAAGGCCGCTGACCAATACCGATGTTATTGATGCGCTTAAAAAATACGATATGGGCCGCGAACTGATTGACAGCCTTCAAGTTGGCCTGCCGGTAATTGTTCTCGGTGAATCGCATTCGCTGCGGAGCGCCTGGGAGAATGACTGCGATCCGGAGCTTGCTTATGCCCAGGAATTAAATACATTTGCCGGCTGTGTGAAACCAGCCGCCCTGCTGGGAATCAGCACCAGCGGTAACGCCAAAAATGTAATCGCGGCTATGACCCTGGCCCGCGCTTACGGGCTGACGACAATCAGCTTTACCTGCCAGGACGGCGGCCAATTAGCCGAACCGGCCGACATCGCCTGGCGCGTGCCCGGAAACTCCACCGCGGAAGTCCAGGAAAACCAGGTACCACTCTATCACACCCTGTGCCGGATGATCGAGACCCATTTCTTCGGCAACAAATAAATAAACTGGTAATACAATGACCAACAAACAGCTAATCAGATTGGGCCATTCGCCTGACCCGGACGACGCGTTTATGTTTTATGGCCTGGCAACAGGCGCGGTCGATAGCGGCCCCTTTGAGTTCGAGCATACATTGCACGACATCCAGAGTCTCAACGACTGGGCACGCGAAGGCAGACTCGAAGTAACCGCCATCAGCGTACACGCTTATCCTTATGTGCAGGACAAATACGCGATTCTGTCGAGCGGCGCCAGTATGGGGGCAACGGAACTGGTCGAATATGAATACGATAAAGACATTACCCCCCCCACCGGTAGTTCCTCACCTACTCCCCCTACCGTAAAGACTGCCGGCCTTACAGGCGTACACGGGCCGTTGCTTGTAGCCGCCAAGCCGATTCCATTGCGGGAGTTGGCCGATAAAACCATTGCCATACCGGGTACGATGACCAGCGCCTTTCTGACACTGCAATTGGCTTTGGGAAAATTCGATTACAAGGTTATCATGTTCGACCAGATACCCAAAGCCGTACAGGATGGGAAAGTCGATGCGGGGCTGATTATTCACGAAGGCCAACTCACCTTTCGGAAATCCGGCCTGCACTGCCTGCTCGATCTGGGCCAATGGTGGTTCGAACAGACTGCTTTGCCTCTTCCGTTGGGTTGTAACGTAATTCGCCGTGATCTGGGAGATAAAGCCATGTCTCAAATAAGCGCTATTCTAAAGGCCAGTATTGAATATGGTTTGAGTCATCGAAAAGAGGCAGTGGAATACGCCCTTCAGTTCGGCCGTGGGTTAGACAATGAATTGGCGGACAAATTCGTGGGGATGTACGTCAACGAATGGACTGTTGATTACGGCCCTATCGGGCGACAGGCGATAGCGGAGCTACTCAAACGCGGCAACCTGGCCGAACTCGTCCCACACGTAAAAGAACTGCAATACGTCTAAAGGACTAAAACGATACGGTTTCCTTCATGAACATTTCCTTGGCCTGGCCGACCAGATAGAAACTGCCTGTGATGCATATCAGGTCGCCCGTACTGAACGCCGGCTTGGCTATCCGTAATGCTTCTTCGAGTGTCGGCGCGGTTTGGCACATTTTTCCACAGATTTCGGTGTACATTTGGGCAAGGTCTTCGGGAAAAACCGACCGTGGCGAGTTCACGCGTGTAAAAATAACCTTGTCGGCCCCATATTGCAACTGCCTCAGCATACCATCCACGTCTTTATCATCACAACATCCGAAGATAACAATCAGTGAATCGTAGGGTATGTGCTGGCCTGTGGCCTGAATCAGGGCCTGGATACTGGCCGCGTTATGGGCGCCATCGATCATAACGCGCGGGTCTGAATGGACAACTTCCATTCGGCCGGGCAAATGTGTCTTGGCCAACCCACTGATGGCCCGTTCGTCGTCAATCTTATAGCCCCTCATTTTCAGACAGTCTAACAGCGACAGTGCCAGTCCACAATTTATTGCCTGATGTTCTCCCAATACCGGTACAGGAAGATGCTCGAATTTGCTTGTCGGCGTAGTTACGCAGATTCGGTTATGAGGCCCACGCGTCCGGGAGGACTCGAACCGACAGGAAAAATCAATATCCTTACCGGTGAATCGCAGTTGCGCGCCTATCTGATTGGCCTGACGGCGAA
>DAOVXR010000220.1 GCA_030636065.1 Sedimentisphaerales bacterium
CAATATTGGTGGCAAAATTGGATGAAACCATGTCCGAATTTTGCCTGTTATAGAAAATTGCTTGTGAACAAGGGCAACAAGTTTGTGTGGGCTGTGTTTTTACATAATTGCGACACAGCCTGAACGCCCTGGGTAACGAAGTGAACAAACTTTTTAAGCCCTGAAAGGGCGAAAGAAAGTCCGCCACAGGCGGATAAAAAGTTTGAACGGTTACCAGAATTTATCTTAATCTGTGGCAATAAAAAAACTCCAGAAATAAGGAACAAAAAAATGACATTCCAGGAAAATACTAAATTCACTAAATCGATAGCGAATAAAATTACACTATTGGCTGTTATTTGTTTAACTATATGCGCAACATGCTCGCCTGGCTTCGCCGACCGATTGGACGATCTAATCGGGCGGATGCCCGCCTCGAACACAGACGAAGGGAATAAAGTTTTTTCCGAGATGGTTGGGCTTGGCCAAACGGGTATCCGGCAGCTATGTTCTCAACTGACGCCGCCGGGTGTCGGGGACGACACAAAGGCTCGATATGCGATAAGCGGCCTAACGAAATATGTCTCTCGCAATGACGCGGAAGCGGAACGAAAAGTATTTACCCTGGCAATAATCAAGTCGTTGGGCGGCGCTGCCGACAAAGAGGTCAAGGCATTCCTGATTCGACAGTTGCAATTAGCGGGAAAAGAGGAATCTGTCGGCCCACTCAGTAAGCTCCTTACTGATAATGAACTTTGCGAACCCGCTACACAGGCGCTTCAGGCAATTCGATCGGATAGTGTCGCTTCCGCTTTGTTAGCAGCTTTGCCATCTGCTAACGGAAAAAATCGAATCACCATTATCACCGCAATGGGAAACCTGCGCGTCCAGGCGGCTGCAAAACAACTATTGAACTGTGTAACCAGCACCGACAAAAACACTCGTTGGGCTGCAATGTTCGCACTGGCGAATATCGGCGATCCCTCAGCCGAGCGAATATTGACAAAGGCCTCTCGAACCGACTCAAATTACGACAAGGCCAAAGCGACCTCATATTTACTTCTCTTGAGTCGGCGGCTGGCCGAGGCGGGACATAAGGGCCGTTGTGCCAAAATTTGCCGCCGACTTATCAGGACCCGTACCGCGGCGAAGGAAAATAACGTACCCTGTGCGGCCTTGAGTACTCTAATAACAGCATTGGGGAGCGATGCCCTTGACGACTTATTGGCCGCGCTGGACAGTAAGAATGTTTATCTGCGGAAAACAGCGTTGGATTTGGCTCAAAAAATACCCGGCGAGGCGGCTGCGGCCAGGCTCGTCGCAAAGATGAAGCAGGCTCCGCCGGCTGCGCGGGTTCTGATGATTCGAATGTTAGCCGACCGAAACGACGGAACTTCACGGCAGGCATTGTTGAACTCGCTGCGGGACGCGGATAAAAATGTTCAGCTTGCTGCTGTATCAGCGACAAAAAAACTTCAGGGACGAGAAGTAGTTGCGCATTTGTTGGAGATAATAAGGTCAGGCAACGCCGAGGACGTCCAGGCTGTTAAGGCTGCGCTGCTGCTGAGACCGGGGAATAATTTCCTTGCCGAAGTCGCCGGTTCTTTAGAAAAAATGCCGGCAAACGCCCAGGCGGCTCTGCTAAAGGTACTCGCGGTTCGCCGGGCAAAATCACAAATTGCCGTCGTCTTTCATTTTACCAAGAATGAAAACGACGCTGTACGCTTGGCCGCAATCCAGGCCCTGAACAATCTGGTAACAGCCGGCGATCTGGAGCGTTTGGTCGGTTTAATGCTCAAGGCTCATACTAATACCGAGCGGACAGCAGCCCAAAAAGCGGTGGTTACAGCCGCGCAGCAGTTTGACAATCGTGATAAAGCGACTGAGTTATTGCGGAAAACTCTGAAAAACAGTAACGCGGCAACGAAAATTTCTTTGCTGGGCGTATTGGCTAAGATCGGCGGTAATCAGGCACTCTCGGCGGTGTCGTCCGAGATGAAAAGTTCGGATACCAATATTAGTAACGCGGCGGTGCGTGCCCTGGCCGACTGGCAAGACGACGCGGCTGTTGACGAACTGTTTAAGATTGTTTGTGAAACAAAGCAGACCAGACAGCAGGTATTGGCCCTGCGTGGATTGATTCGTCTGTTACCGACTGCCCAAATATCTCTGAACGACAAGCTGTGGAAGTATCATATCGCTATGAAATCGCTACAGCGGCCGAACGAGAAAAAACTCGTACTGGCTGCCCTGGCCGACATCCGACACGAGAGAGCCTTAAAGTTTGTCGCACCGTGGTTAGACGATAAGGCACTGCGGAATGAGGCATGCCAGGCGGCGGTAAAAATAGCCTGCCCACAGAAAAAAGAACAAAAAGGGCTGGAAGGATTAGACGTCCAACTTATATTGCAAAAGGTGGTTGCCGTTTGCGGAAACGCCAAACTGCGCAAACAGGCGGACGATTATTTGAAGACTATGCCGAAACCGGCTCTGAATCAGCCGCCTGCCGGGTTTGTAGCGATGTTTAACGGTAAGGACTTAACCGGCTGGAAGGGGCTTCTGGCCCGGCCCAATGACAATCCAATAAAACGCAGGGCATTGAGTCCGGAGCAGTTGGCCGTCGAGCAGGCTAAAGCGGACAAAAAAATGCGCGACCACTGGAAGGTCAATAAAGACGGGGTTCTGGAATTTGACGGTAAGGGTTTCAGCCTTGCCACGATCCGCGATTATGGCAATTTCGAGATGATCGTCGATTGGAAAATCGTGGACCCTCACGGTGACAGTGGTATTTGTCTTCGCGGCACGCCGCAGATACAAATCTGGGACCCTGGAAAGCCCAGGAATAAGGGAATCGGATCAGGCGGATTGTTTAATAACAAGAGGAACGCCAGCAAGCCTCTCGTAACAGCCGACAACCCGATTCGCCAGTGGAGCACTTTTCGTATCAGAATAATTGGTCAGCGGGTAACTGTGCATCTTAATGACGAATTAGTGGTGGACAATATTGTTCAGGAGAACTACTGGGACCGAAGCAAACCTGTTTTTCCATCCGAGCAGATCGAACTGCAATGTCACGGCAATCCCATTCATTTCAGGAACATTTTTATCCGTGAGATTACCGCTGAATCCGATTGGCGATCGCTTTTCAACGGCAAAGACCTGACCGGCTGGAAGGGTGACACTAAGGGTTATACCGTCGAAAACGGCACTATCATTTGCAGGCAGGGCAAAAACCTTTTTACTGTGGACGAATTCGATAATTTTATTTTGCAATTCGAATTCAAGCTTACTTCCGGTGCCAATAGTGGTTTGGGTATTCGCACACCTTATCCCAGCCGCGCCGCCTATGACGCTATGGAGCTTCAGATTTTGGACAACTCGGCCAAGCGTTACAGAAATCTGAAACCGTATCAATTTCACGGCTCAATTTACGGCGTCGTCCCCGCCAAACGGGGACGCCTCAGACCCGTCGGCCAATGGAATTACCAGGAGGTTATCGCCCGTGGGCCTCACATCGTTATCAATCTCAACGGCTATATGATCGTTGACGCCGACATCGACAAGGCCAGTGCCAATGGAACTCTGGATGGTAAAGAACATCCGGGATTAAAACGGAAGAAGGGACACCTCGCTTTTCTCGGCCACCGCACACATGTCGAATTTCGGAGCATCAGGATCAAGGAATTGAAATGATCGCAGGCGTTCACGCAAATAGTTGCAGACAGAGAGACAACGCCCTATGAGAGGTGTGGCTGTAAGTCCGTTCGCAGCAAGGACTTAAATCGGGGAGACAAGATTTGAACTTGCGACCTCTGCGTCCCGAACGCAGCGCTCTAGCCAAGCTGAGCTACTCCCCGTAATTCACAAGTAGCACTAATCAGCCAGTCTAATATAAAAAAAAGATTTTGCCAAGAAAAATGACGCCGGCGTCAAAAATATTTTACCCCCTCGATTTTGGAGCGTTGGCAGTGCTGCCG
>DAOVXR010000240.1 GCA_030636065.1 Sedimentisphaerales bacterium
CCGACGAGGAAGAATTACTCGCACATATTGGCCGTTTACAAACTCAAGATTACCCCTGACAGGGTCGATTTAGCAAAATCGCCGCCCACGTTTATGCTGCGCGGAATTAAATTGGCGATAATACAAACATCAGATACAATCACGTTTATGTGACAAGTACGCTATAAGTTGCCGAAGAGCAAAGATTGTGCCGAACAGGATTGGGTCAGGAACTTTTTTCGGGTGATAATGCGATCTGGTGGCACCTTTCTGTATTTCAGACTTGTCCGCCGAAGGAGGATAGGTGCTTTTGTATTCGTCATTGGTCATTCTTTATTGGTTTCTTCTCTTTTCTCTCACAACCCGCAACTCACCATCGTGCCGTAGGCAGTTAAGTAGGGTGCGATATATCGCACCATTTGACTTAGCCCCCGATGTAAAACGTGTCCCCGCGTAGGCATGTCCCTGCGAAAGCAGGGACGGGGATCGGGGGGTTCTTCTTACCAGCCCCTGCTGTCAAGCGGGTGGTTTTTTTTCGGGCGCTCTCTTCCTGTTAATAGAATTTTTGGGTGCCACCTTACTCTTCTACTCTTCTACCCTTTTTTTCCAGCGCCGTGGGTCGCTTTCGGGATTGGCATGGTCCGTATCATCCAGGCTTAGATGTCCGCTGCGAAACAGGTAGTATAAGATTTTGCGTCGCAACCGCGTTAGTGGCCGGGCGATACTGCGATGGTATTTGATCAGGGGGCTTTTTTGCCGTGAGGCGTCTATTTGTTCGATGTCCATCAGGTGTTTGGAGAGACGGCGTTTATGTTTATTCAGATGATAAAAATCTTCTTTTTGCAGCATCCTTAAAATACCATCGGTCAGAATCCTTAAAGGCCGAAATAATCTGGGCATGTAGCATGCTATTTGGAAGTCGATCAGATGGGGCAGATTATCGCGTCCGAGCAGGACGTTCCCGCGTTTGTTCAGATCGATGTATGCAACTCGGCAGAGATGTATTTGTTTGAGGAGTTCTTCCAGACGGTCGAAAAAATCATCTGGCAGATCGGGATTTTCGTCAAGGCTGGTGCCTTCGATATATTCATAGACAAACCCCGTATCCCCGTATTCATCTAATAGGTGTGGTATTTGGGACAGCTTTTGCAGGTGTCGTAGAGTCTCTGTCTCATGTCGTCGGATCGCTTGTCCCAACCATCGTAGCGGCAGTCCCAGAAAATCGCTATGACGGCCCAGTTTCAGAACAACCCGTACCGCGGGCGTCCCGCCCGAATCTTCTGCATAGCCCTTGCTGTTAAGCGGGGGTTCTTTTATTATTGCAGGCGAGACGCCTGCGTTACTTTTTTGTTCGAGTTGGTAAAGGGCGGTAGCCGCGAAAAAATCATGTTTGAATATCCGCTTGAGTTGATAGCGGTGATTTTTTACTATGATGTTTTCGGGCAGTTTCTTTCGGCCCTGGGCTTGGAAATGATAACCGATTGTTGCTTTCATTAAAGGCTGACTGAAAAAGAGTACGAAAGTACTCTTTGAAAGGGTATGTACACAAAGGCGTGTTATAAATTGGGTATTATCGTTTTAGTCTTGTGTTTTTGTTTCTTCTTTTATGATTACCTTGGCAGCTCGCGGCCCTATTTCGCCGGGCACGATATCATATTCCACCATATCGCCCTGCTTTAGGCCCTGGTCGTTGTATGCCTGAATCTCGGTATAATGGACAAAGACATCGGCGCCGCCTTCGTTGGAGATAAACCCGAAGCCTTTCGTGCTGTTGAACCACTTGACTGTACCGTTTGGCATGAACGCCAACCCTCCAACATTTCATTAAGCGTTAGTTATCTATATACAAGCACTTAACTTCTGCATAGCCACGAATTGAGCAGAAGCATTTTACACTTTGGGAACTGGTTGAGGCCCGGAATCTTTCAAATCCTGGTCGTGCAGTCGCATCTTCATAAGTCGGCCGACCTTGAATTTTACCGTTCGTTTGGGTGGAACATTCACTCGTTCGAGGGTCTTGGGATTTTGGGCCACCCGGGCGGCGCGGCGCTTGGTCTCGAAAACACCGAAGTCTCTAAATTCCAAGCGGTTATCACGGCCCAACTCCTCAACAATATCATCCAGAAACGCCTGAATGATTCGCTTGACCACTACACGCTTATTGCTGGTCTTTTCCGAAATCTTATCAATCAGTTCTTTTTTCGTGATGGTCGCCATTACGATACTCTCCAATGATTTGAACAGTTAAAAACCTATAAATGAGTATATAACAAAGACTTCTCGACATCAAGCACTTTTTGTCAACAGCTATAAATATCTTAAATCAAGCACTTTTTAGTCGAAAAAGCCGATTGCCAACCCTTTTACAACTCATTATATCTATCGTTTGCTTTCTGTAAATGACTTAAGTAATTATATGGTAATTAGATATGTATTTCAACGTACAATCTGACCCGTTCGATAACCACGCATACGTGAATATAATCGGTTTCTCGGCCAGCCGTCAGCAGTCTGGTACTGATAATCATAATAGTTTTCTTTGTAACTTATTACCTCAGCACCATTTACGTAATAACATGCCTCGGACGAAACGGGCCAGGGCAACCGTCCGAACTGCTCAGAACTAATCTGACATACACGATCACCCCTGCCGGGATTGTCAAATATGAATCCGGGATTGTACATAGGCGGTCTGTTAAAGCTGTAATAAGCATCTGCCCAAACCAACTCCTTGTTATAACTACTGCAACCACAAATAGTTATAATCCCAAACACAATGAGCAAAACCCTGCAAAGACCAGGTGGATAACAGCATTTTACCGTATTGAAAAGCGGGTGCCAAATCATAATATCCTCTCCCAAAAAAAACGCAATATCTCACAAGTCTATTGTTTGCAAAGATTATGCCTGTGGAAAATATTTATCGGGGAGACAAAAAGCGTGATGTAACTGCTTTGTCAGTACAGAGTTATCTGTTATGACAATCAGTAAAGCGGATAGATAAGATATAACGATTTTTCCGCCTCGTTGACCTGGGACGATAATCTGTATTTTTTACCCCATTTAATGAATGTAAGTCTTTATTTTTGTGGTGGGAAAATTGTCGTAACTGCTTATTTTTCGTGGCGGGAAATTGATGTAAGTCCTTAATATGCGTAAAAAGCGGAATTTTCACTTTTATTCAATTTGTGGCCAAAAATGCTGAAAACCGTTCATTTTTGTTAAATTGCCGAACGGCGGCGAAAAATAATTTTACAAAATGAACGGTTTTCGCGTGTTTTGGGCAAAAGTTGATAAAAGTGAATGGTTTTTCGGTAAAAGTGAAATCGGCAAAAATGGTGAAGAATTTTAGAGTTTTATAGAACACGGATAAAACGGATGTGACGGATCGGCACGGATTTTTATTCGCAGAAAAGAAGAAAATAATTGTTGCCACGAAGGCACAAAGGCACGAAGATTTGAAGTCGGAAGAAGTGAAGATTTTTGGCCACGAATTACAAAAGGCACAGGAAAAAAGTTGTGAGTGGTGGGTGGTGAGTTGTGAGAAAGACAGAAGAAAAGAATATTTTAGCCACGAATCCGCCTGCGGCGGACGAATTGACACGGAAAAGAAAAGACAGAAGAAAAAATAATCCGCAGATTACGCAGGATTACACAGATTAAGAAAAGATGGAAAATAAATTGAACA
>DAOVXR010000163.1 GCA_030636065.1 Sedimentisphaerales bacterium
ACCAGCCCAGTCCCAGCTTGACCATTTGTTCTTTGCACGCGGCTCGCTGTTCTTTGGTCGGCATATCGTCCGGGTTGGGATGTGGCGGCAAGCCTCCCAGTTCCACTCCGTCAAACCCCATCGCCTTGGTCTTTTCGATTACTTCTTCCCACGGTACCGGATTATCCTGATACGGCCCTATCGAATACGCCCACGTTCCTATCGAAATCTTTTTCATTGCATTGCTCCTGTTAAGGCCCTGAAAGGGCGCCGGGTGCCACCTTTCTGTATTTCAGAGAGGTGCTCTTTAACCGTTTTTCTTCTAAAATGCCAGGCATACTCCGCATGGCGTTCTTCAGTTCATCATTGTCTATTTTACATTTTATATTTTTCTGCCTTTGTTTTATATACTTTTGCTGATAAGCCGGAAACCTTCGGTATATACTTCTTCCGGACTGTTTGACAGGTTTCGCCATACACACGTAGCCGCCGCCAGTTCCGGCATTCCTCTTCCGAACGCCTCGATTGTCAGCCAGCCGTCATAACCACCCTGCTTGAGTGCCTGGAATATTTCTGCCCACGGCACATACCCTGTCGCCTTGAGTTTCTCAAACAGTTCGAAATGTTCTTCGGTTACAAACGGCGTCCAGAGCAGCAAGTTAAATCCTGTTTTCATAATTATCTCCGGTTGTATATTGTCCGCGAATTAATCGCATTATACAAGGACCGAATATCGACCGCAATTTTTTTCTACGGACGCCAGATGGCGAATTCTTTCTTATTTCTTCGAAGTTTTTTCTATCTTTGCCCATCTTACCCCTATTTGTTATGTGATATGGTACACGATTTTACCACGGACGATAGTAAGCTGAGGCTGGGCGCTGGACTCGAAAATGTCGGTCAGCGGATCGCTATTATCGCCGGTCAAAGGGACAGCAGTCAGGTCGGCTTCCATACCAACAGCCAACCGGCCGACTTTGTCCCGCCAGCCAAGAGCGATGGCGCCATTAAGAGTTCCCATCTTCAATAAAGTCTCGACTGAAAAATCCGGATATTGCTCATGCAAAAAACGCATCTCATCGAGAATACTTAAGCTGTTGTTACTTGCCAAACTGTCAGTACCGAGACAAACATTAACGCCCGCCTCTGACATACTCCGGAACGAATGCGCCGGCCGGTTGAAAAAATGATGAGACCGCGGACAAAAAACCACGCTGTGTTCAGCACGAGCCAAAGCAGTTAGTTCGTCATCGGTCATATAATTTACGTGAGCCAGCAAAAACGGCTGATCGGACAGGTCAAGACCAAGAAAATAATTCACGGGCGATTGGCCCGGACAAATAAACGAACCGTCCCATCTGTTAATTCTTTTGAGATAGTCGAGCCAGGGGCCGGTCCCCTCCGAAAGAAAAATGTTCTCCTCGACAGTTTCCGCCAAATGTGTTGTCAATGATATGGGGCTGTCATCAGAAGAATTTTCGGCGGCAAGTTCAGCGGTTAATCCATACACCCCCGACCCGGCCGAATAAGGAGCGTGCGGCGACAGGCCCAGTCGAAGCAGTTCGTCAGTACGCGTTCGAGCAATACACCGTCGAAGATATTCGCCGGGGGTGTCTATGTCCCCGGTCATACCGAACACCTCGGCAAAACAGGTCTTACGCAACGGCTGAGACGATAAATAATGCCACGCGCGATGCTCATAACTAATATCGCCCACCGTGGTAACGCCACTCTGAACACTCTCCCGGCAGGCATGGCTAATAATCCGCTCGAACGTACCATCGCTGAATTGGCTGCGTAACTCCCTGAGCGAATCGACCCATTGGACAAAATTATTTCGATAAGGAACCTCACCCTTAAGATATGACAATTCGAGATGAGTGTGGGCGTTGACCAATCCGGGCAATAAAACGCAGTCAGTCAGATCGATCTCGTTGGCAGGGCCGAACCGCGAGATAATATCACGATAGCGGCCGCACCCGATTATCAGCGGTCCGTCGATTGCAACGGCGCCGTCAACAATCGCTGCCGAATCAAGCGGAATTACAATACGCGCATGTAAAATAAACATTTTATGATTTGTAACCGTTCACGGATTCTTGGTAGCCCCTGCTGTTAAGCAGGGGTTCTTCTCTTTATTAGCCCCTTGCTTTACGAGGGGTTTTACCTTTGCTTCCTTTGTTATCTTCTGCTCAAATTATTCTTGTCTTTTCTTCCCTTCTGTATTCTGGTTTCTTGATTCGCCAATCCGTGAACGATTACTATGATTTTATGATCTTATCAGGTGCCGGCGTGATTTCGCGTTCGGTGCCGGTAAGTCCACTATCGAATGCTGCTGCTGTTTCAACAATATATCCTCCATGTCCGCGGCCCTGGTTTCAATCTCAAGTTGGGCCATGAATTTCCGGGCAGTGAGCAGACGCTGCTCGGCGATTGACCTTACCGACTCGAAACGAAAACCCTCACGCAATCTGGCAGTCCAGTAATCGTATTCGATCTTACGGTTCCAACTGGCAAGGGCCTCGGCCACACCGCGGCCACGCAATACATCACAGCGCATCTCATTGAAAATACCAATCGCTCCCATATCGTCGAGATTGCGGGCGTCGGAAAGTATCATCGCTTCAATTATGGTGGTGTTACGCTTACCGGACTCGATGATAATACCGCAAACCCGTTCCAGCCGTTCCGGAGTCAGAAGCTCCTCCAGCTTTTCCTGGACGATCTGAGTGGAAAAATCACGGGTGTCCTCATCAGTCAGGTCAGCCAGAACCATTCGCGAGACCTTGTCCTCCTGATTGGCATAATGAGCGAATCCGGCGTCACGAAACATCGCGGCAATGTAAAGACAATCATGGTCGATCTGAAACCGCTGCACCTCACCAAGCCGGGCAATGCCACCGCAATGCCGCAGTATCCGATACGCCCTGTCTATCAGATAACCATCAGACGCGTCCTTTCGGGTCGATATCGTCAGAACCTGTTCAGCAATCTCTTTGAATACCTGTAGATCGGCCATAAAACCTCCCTGTTATGCAATTATAACGGTAGCGCAATTATCACAATACTATTTCCATATCGGCAATAGCCTGCAATTTTGGTAACATTTTATCCGTCTGAGGCAATTTAGAAAAATCGCGCAAGAACACCTTTCTGTATTTCAGAAAGGTGGCACCCAACGCAAAGGCAAGAATCCGTGAATGGTTACAGTAAGGAATTGTAATAATAGTCGCGCTGGACGGGCTGGAAGCCGGCGGTTTGGATTAGTTGACGCAGATCTTCCAGTTGAACCCGAAAAGTAGTGCCGGCGGCAGAGACAACGTTTTCCTCCATCATCAGTGAGCCGATGTCGTTGCAGCCGGTTAGCAAAGACAGTTGGGCGATCTTCGGACCCTGCGTAACCCAGGAAGCCTGAATATTGGGGATGTTGTCGAGATAAATACGTGCCAAAGCAGTCATCTTAAGCTGCTCGAAAGCACCGGCCAATAGTAGTTCATTGTCCCGACGGGGGCGGTCTTTGTCCGCAACAGGGTCGTATCGGTCCAATCGGCCCAGGCGGGTCGAGCCGGGCTGGAAGGGCCAGCAGGTAAAAGCGGTGAAATGTCCAGCCGACGGATTACCCGTTCGAAGTTCAAGCGATTCGTCCTGCAAAATTCGCAGCCGATCAAGATGCTCGATTCGCTCGGCGGGCGTTTCCAGATGGCCGAACATCATTGTCGCTGTTGTGCACATACCCAGCTTGTGAGCCTGTCGCATTACGTCAAGCCAACGCTGAGTCGAACACTTGCCCGGCGAGATTATTTTTCGTACCCGATCAACAAGAATTTCAGCGCCTCCGCCGGGTATGGTAGCCAACCCAGCCGAGCGAAGTTTTTCAATTACCTCCGGTATCGTCATACCAAACCGCTCGGCCATAAAACAGATTTCCGGCGGTGAAAAAGCGTGAATGTGCAAACGCGGAAAACGCTCTTTAATCTGACGCAAAAGTTTCTCATACCAGCTAAACGATAATTCGGGGTTCAAACCGCCCTGCAATAAGATTTGTGTGCCACCAATCGATAATAACTCTTCGATTTTTTCGGCGATCCTGTCAAAACCAAGTACAAAGCCGTCTCCACCGCCGGGCGAAGCGCTAAAGGCACAAAACGAACAGCGACAACAGCAGACATCGGTATAATTGATATTGCGTTCCACGATATACGTTCGGACGTTGTCCGGGCGCAAATTTCGAGAAGTGTGCGGGCGAGACGCCCGCGTTACGTTACACAGCTTATCCGCTTGTTCGGCCAGTTCGGGCAGTAAGCTCCCCTGGTACAATTGTAAGGCCTGTTGTTTGCTTATACGCATTTTTGATGTACCCAAAGCTTAAAAAGGTGGGGTAAGACCAGCCCGTCACTGTAAAATTGACGGACAAACAGCGGGCCTGTGGACCAGGTGAATGTGATGCCCGGTAAAACCAAAATAGCCGACATATCAAATTTTCGCGAAGATACGTTTTTCATATTTTTTCATGGTACTACATCACGACCTGATGCCATACTCTTTAAAAAGGTTTTTGGCGATGTTCCAGAAACAGGAAAATCAGGCGAGTCGGCCGAAATGTAAATAATTGCTGTAAGTCGTTATTTTTCACATCAGAAAATTGCTGTAAGTCTTTATTCCACGTTAAAGACGGGTTTTTCACTTCTCTTCGATTTTATTCGAAAATGACCGAAAATGCCCGAAAACCGTTCATTTTTTGTGATTTTCCGGAAACGGCGGAAAATTATTTTATCAAAATGAACGCTTTTCGCGGGTTTTCGGCAAAATTTAACGAAAGTGAACCGGTTTTTGAATAAAGACAAATTCGGCGAAAAATGTTAGGATAAGGAAGCC
>DAOVXR010000177.1 GCA_030636065.1 Sedimentisphaerales bacterium
CCTTGTTTGTTATTGCCTTGACACCGGTTGCATTGTAACATATCGGTCAGTAAAATAAATCAGTTTCTATTGTTAATTGCGACACAGTCTGGTTGCCCTGGGCTAGTCTATTTTGCCCTTTCAGGGCGAACAAAGAAAAGAATCCCCCGATTTTACATCGGGGGCTAATAAACGCTGGGCACAAACTCGTCCTACAAAAAAATTCGTGAACGGTTATTATTTATCATCCTGTCCCAGTTCCCGGCTGCGCTGGGCGGCGCGTTTAATAGTGTTTATGATCGAGTCTTTCACATTCGACGATTCGAGAATTTCACGGCCGGCAACAGTAGTACCGCCCGGTGAAGAAACCATCTCGATAAGTTCCCGCGGACTCAAATCCCATTCGCTCAACAAACGGGCAGTACCGGCAAAGGTTTTCAGAGCTAATCGGCGGGCTGTTTCTTCTTCCAGTCCCTCACCGATCCCGGCAGTAATAAAACTTTCGATCAGGTACGCGACAAAAGCCGGCCCCGATCCGCTCAGGCCCGTTACCGCGTCAATCTGTTGTTCCGGGACCTGAATCGCAATGCCGGCAGGCTGGAGAATGGCGCGGACGCGCTCCAGGTCCGTATCAGTAACATCGTCAGCGACGGCAAACCCGGCTGCCATTTCGCCCACAAGGCATGGCGTATTGGGCATGACCCTGACGACACGGGCAGGTAAGTATCGCTGAATACGAGAAATACGAACACCGGCCATAATGGAAAGAATAATCTGTTCCGGCCGAACCACCGATTCCACACCCTCAATCGCCTGAGGGAAATTCTGGGGTTTGAAAGCCAATACCACGACGTCCGACTTGCGAAAGACCTCCTTATTGTCCTGAGTTACCAGTACGCCAAGTTGCTCTCGCAACGTATCAAGCCGCTCGGCAAGAGGATCGCCGCAAATAATATCCTGCGGCCGAACAAGCCGACCACGTAAGATCGCGTCAGCGAGGGCATGTGCCATTTTGCCGGCTCCGACAAAACCTATTTTAAGTTCATTATCAGCCATAAAAATTTCTCCTGATGTATATGTATTATATCCATCAGGTATCATTTCGCAAGGCAAGACTGAGAGGGAAAAAACAAACAGAACACAGAAGAATATTTTGAACAGAAGATAGCGAAGGAAGCGAAGAAGAGAAGAATTTGATGAATCAAATATAATAAGTGGTGAGTGGTGAGTGGTGAGAAAGAGAGAAGAGAGGAAGAGTTGAACGTCCAATCCGCCTGCGGCGGATCGAATCAAAGAAATATTGAATAAAGAAAGGTGGCGCCCATAGCAAACAATCTCAAATGGCGGGCACGGCCCGGGCTACAAAAAAACCCCTGCTTAACAGCAGGGGCTAACAAGAAAAAGAATCAGTGAACAGTTACTTTTCAGAATGTATCAATAATATTGTTCGTCAATCCCTGCTGTTAAGAAACTCCAAGCAGCGAAAGGATATTGGTCACATTTTGATTCATACTGGCAATTATCGCGGTTCCCACCTGCATTAATAACTGCAGTCGATTGTTATTGGCGGTTTCGACGGCGTAATCCAGGTCCTCTATGGTGCTTTTGGCAGTGGTCAGGGCGGTTTTGGCGTCAGCATAAGCATTAAGGGAACATGTAACCGTATAGCTGCTGATCGCGCCGATACGAGTCCGATCTGAGGTAACCTGTGATTTTGCCAAGTCCGCTACGTCCGATGCGGCGGTGAGATTGCCACTGGCCAGGTCATTTGTTCCGCCACTTTTGAGACTGCTTAGCAGGCCGGTGTTCGCGTCGCCCAGCACCGAAGTACTCAACGATGGCTGACCGAAATAAATCCGATTTGCCGCGCTGTTTCCCAACGACCAATTTGCTCCGGAGCCGGAGACTGTGATTGTGGCGGTTCCGCTGAACCCGTCGGCTACGGTAATATCGATAGCTGTGTTTCCGCTTCTATAGTGAGCAATATTTCCGCTGGTCGCGGCGAAATCCCCGTTGAGGGTAACACCAACATCGCTACCAGTGTCGCTGGTCGTTCCGTCACGCATATTAAATGTTCCGGCGGTAACACTAATGCTTACAATCTGGTCGGAGCCGGCCTCCGAAGAGCGGAGATACAGGTAATCGGCCGGGCCGGGCAGTTCGGCTTCAACACCTGTGGTTGCGGTATCGACGTTTATAGCGTCCCTGATTGTGGCACGGGCTGTGCCCGAAGCGAAGTTATATTCCTTACTGCCGGACGAACCGGTAATGGTGAGGGTTACATCGTCGGTGAGTGTACCGCCGGCATAGGCGATCTCGGCTTTTTGCGCCACCGATGCTGTTGATATTTCCAATGATACATCACCAGATGCGGTGTCCAGCGAATGAACCCGTACGTTGGCCAGTTCACTACTGTCGACTCCGGTAACAGTATAACCAATTCCACCGTCAAGCAGGGTGTCTCCATTGAATGAGGTTGTGCTGACAATGCTGTCAATCGAGTTCAGAGCAGTGTCAATTGTGGCTTGATAAGTAGCGAGGTTGGCCGGATCAGCGGAAGCACTGCTGATAGCGACGTCGATCACGTCCAGCAGGTCCTCAATCTCCACCATAGCTCCGTCAGCAGTGTCAATGATACTGTTGATCCGGGTGCCATTAGTAGTTCTGGCGTCAATGCGCGCAATCTCGGCGTTGAAATTACTCAACGCCACAATTCCGGACGGATCGTCCACGGCCCGATTGACGCGCAAACCGGTAACGAGACGCTCGTTGGAAATTGCCAACTCCGTACCCAGCCGTGTCAGAGTATTCACGACATTACTAATGGCTATGTTGTTAATACTAAACATCTCTTCTCACCTCCTGATTGGGGGTCCGTCCTGCCGGACCCGGACGTACGCTCTCTGTACGGCGTATAAAGCCGGACAGCGTACAAAACCAAAACACTAAACCCTGGACAGCGCATAAAAAAGAGGCACCAACGACATCAAAAACTGTGTCGATAGTGCCTCCTGAGGCGCTGTGTTTATTTATTTTGCCCCTTCAGGGCGTAAAAATATATTGTTCTCTCTACCCAGGGCGTTGCCCTGAGCTAATCTATTCTGCCCCTTCAGGGCGTAAGAAAAACACGCGGTGCCCAGGCCCGCCCTACTCAAGAATCCCTGCTCAACAGCGAGGGCTATTCAGAGTAAATGGCGGGCATGGCCCGCCCTACAAGGCTAATAAACGCGGGGCACAGGCCCGCCTACAAGACTCATTTAATGATAAGATACAATAATAGTGTGTGCAAACAGGACGGGTGTCCAGCGAGATAAAAAGACTACGCTGTCTATAAAACAGTGCCGATTTTTCCGGTATTTCCGATTTTTCCGAGGCAATATCTGCGGGTTCACGTTTGTTGGCGCAATTATTGCGCTGCCAAAAAGGCGTGGAATCCTGTTTTCTGTGGATATTCGCCCCCAATAGTGTATGGCACATCTTTTGCTCCCTGAATTCCGATGGATTGTAACTTGTGAAAGTAAATATACCCTCCGAGTCGAAGGACTCGGCGTATGACCGCTAAAAACAAAGTGGAGTTATTGTTGCCTTTAAGGTTGTCAATGAGACTCCCCTCATCAAGCGGGGCAGCATGGAGGCTGTGAAGCAATTCGGCCGCGAGACAAATCAGAACTCAACCGGTTCCGCCTCATCCGTATCCATGCCCAGCTTCAGGGTGCTCATTCCAGAGTCTTGAAGGACTAACGGAGAATATGTGATTGGTTGTATAAAGGACAACTTGAGTGCTGGTGCGATTATATCAATGCTCGCGGCTGGCTCTCTGTCTATTGCTGGCTGTATGTCCCCGTCCACTTCCCAGGAAAGGGCATGGCAGGGCCGTTACGCCTCCGATCAGAAAACAACGGGTACTCACGGTAGTGTCCACAATACGTCCACAGGCCGATTTAATGAGTTTCAAAACGCCGGCCCCATACAACCGTCTGTGAATATATCCGAGATGATCAGGGCCCGTCGATATTCCGGTATATATCGTGTCATAGCCGGTGATGTAATGGACTTTCGTATGCCGGCTGTCTTACGCGTGGTAACACCGGACCTGACTGATTCATTAGGGCAGGTCGAAGCCTACCGAACCCGTGTCAGCTCGACAGGGATGATTTATCTTCCCATTGTCGGCGAGGTTAATGTCGCCGGTAAAAGTATCGCCGAGATAGAATCGCTGATCGTGCGGGCCTACTACCCGAAATATGTTGTCAAGCCACCCTCTGTAGTAGGTCAGATTGCCGAATACCGCACCGCCCGTATCGCTATTGTCGGGGCGGTGAACAAACCCGGAGTCTATGACTGTCGCAGTAACGAACTGTCCCTGGTCAACCTGATTATGAAGGCGGAAGGGATCGTCGATGAAGGCGCTTCGGTGATTCGCGTCCGTCGCGGAGCCGATCCGATCAAGGCCAAACCCGTCATTCTGCCTGTTAAAGGGCTGGCCATTCCTTTTGTTGATATAGCTCTGGGCGACGGTGATACGGTCGAAGTCGAACGAATCAAACCCCAGGTATTTACCGTGATCGGACTGGTCAATCGAAGCGGTACATTTCCATATCCTCCAGGCGCAAAATACAACCTTTTACAAGCACTGGCATTTGCCGGCGGTATCAATGA
>DAOVXR010000249.1 GCA_030636065.1 Sedimentisphaerales bacterium
AAGAAAGGATGAAGTATGGAATCGACAAATCTGATTCAGATAGGCGAAAGCGTTCACGCCAGTATCCCGAGGCCACATGCGGCTATGAAGGAGTTGTTGGCGGCGGGGCCGGGAGCTTTTGAAGTTGCCAGTGAGCCGCTTGATTTTATTATTTCGCTCATCAAGGACCAGATCGAGCACCGTGCCAATTATCTTGAGGTCAATGTCGATGCTTTTGGCGAGGACGATCAACAGTTGTCGGTGGAGATGATGCGCGATTACACGCGGTTGATCAGGAAGCATAGTGGTAATGTACCTATTTGCATTGACAGTAGTAACGACGATGTGCTCAAGGCCGGCCTTGAGGCGTGGTATGAAGACGCGCCCGCTGATGTCAGTGTGCCTATGTTGAATTCGGTAAAGACCTACACGATGGACAATATTCTGCCTTTACGTGAAAAATATCCTTTCAAGGCTCTTGCTCTGCTGGTGGGCGAGCAGGATTCGTCCGGCGACGGGATTGACGGAGCTGGCAAGCTGCACGAGATGGCACGGCGGATATTTAACGTTGCGACCGGCACATACGGATTTCAACCGGACGACTTGTTCTTCGACACTACGGTTTTCCCGCTGGCAATTGATATGCCTATGATGCCCGGAACTTGTGGTTATACTTACCGCGCTTTTGATACTATTCGCAGGATTATGAACGACCCGGACATGAAGGGCGTTCATACCTCGCTGGGCGTCTCCAATTGCGTCAAGGACCTGCCCGGCCGCAAGATAGGCGTCTGTCGGGCATACCTTGCCAAGGCAATCGAATATGGCCTTGACGCCGCCATCGTTAATGTTATGCACGATTACGGCCTGAAACCGACGGCCCCGGACCTTATGGAACTGGTCGAGGCATTCGCTCGCCAGGACGGCTCGTCCGAAACGAGCCAAAAGGCCATGGAGCTTATGGGTCTGTTCTGCCAGGCCTGTCGAAAATCTAAATAGCACTTGTGGCTGAAAGTGTTTTTGAAAACAAACATGAAACGTAATTAAATTATGACTGAAGAATCCGAAAGAAAAGTTTATGAAGGCCTGTTGGAACTCACTGACAGAAAACATGGCTACCTGCGTACGCCTGCGTTTAATATCCCGGTTAAGCCTTCCGATCCGTTTATCCATCGCGACCTGGTGAACAGGCATTTTTTGCGTGAGGGGATGGTTATCAAGGCGCATGCGAAGAGGGTCCGCGGCCGTGGTAAGACCGGCCCTGAGATTACGGAAATTATCTCCCTGAACGACAATATCCCTGACGAATATCTGGACGTAACCAAATTTGAGGACTTTGTCGTCATTGACCCCGATGAAATGATTCATTTGGAGACTGGCCCTAAACCGCTGGGAACACGGGTAATAGACTTGCTGACTCCGATTGGCAAGGGCCAGCGAGGGTTGATTGTGGCTCCGCCCCGAACCGGCAAAACCATTTTGTTGCAGCAGATCGCACAGGGCATCCACGTCAACCATCCGGACATTCACGTTATAATGCTGCTTGTTGACGAACGGCCGGAAGAAGTTACAGACATACGTCGAAGCGTTCCCAGCAGTGAGGTCTTCGCTTCTTCTAACGACAAGCCTATCCAGAGTCACGTTCGCATCGCCCGTCTGGCCATTGAAAAAGCCAAACGCCAGGTCGAATTCGGCCGAGACGTTGTGATTTTGCTGGACTCGGTTACCCGGCTGGGCCGTGCCTTTAATGCCTGGGTTACTTCCAGCGGTCGTACTATGAGCGGTGGGGTGGATATTCGGGCTTTGCAACTGCCGAAACAGATTTTCGGCAGCGCCCGTAATGTCGAGCACGGTGGGTCCCTGACAATCCTCGCCACTGCGCTGATTGACACCGGCAGTCGCATGGACGAGGTTATCTTTCAGGAATTCAAGGGTACCGGCAATATGGAACTGGTATTGGACAGACAATTGGCCAACAAACGCGTCTGGCCGGCCATCAATATCTCCGAATCCGGAACCCGCAAGGAGGAGCGGCTGATTGATGAAAAATCACTGGCAAAGATCGTACGCCTTCGCCGACACCTGGACTCACTTAACGTCGGACAGGATGTTACCACCCTTATCAGAACACTCGAAAAACACTCATCCAATAAAAAATTCCTGGCCGTCATGCCCTGAAAATCTGTACCGCAGGCGTCTCGCCTGCAACTTTTGTAGGGTAGGGCTAATTGACCAACGCGTCTTTCTGCGTCATTTCTCTTTTCTTCTCTTCTTCTATTTTTCATTGTTTATTGTATATTTTATATTGCCTTATGGTTCGATAGTACCGTTTATAGTCTGAATATCTTCTTTATCCAGAACCAGCTCACCTGCCGCCGCGTTTTCGATAGCTTGCTCCTGCGTCCTGGCGCCGCAGAGTACATGCGTAACGCCGGGTTTTGAAAAGGTCCACGCGATTACCAGTTGGCTGATGGTGGCGTTATGTTTTTTGGCGATTGGTACGAACTCGTTCAGCATTGCCGCGACTTTTTGCCGACTTTCGATATTGAAACATGGGTTGCCCCTGCGCAGGTCGCCTTCTTTGAACTGTCGATCTGGCGTCATTTTGCCGGTCAGCAGACCATGAACCAGCGGCGAATAGGCCAGCACGGCAATATTATTTTCCCGGCAGTGCGTTAAGGTTCCGTCCTGTTCTATACGGCGGTCGAGCATACTGAATCTTTCCTGATCCGTATCGATATTGCCGTAAGCCTTGAGTTGCTCTATGTTGGCATTGGAAACGCCGATAGCCCGAATCTTGCCCTGTTCTTTCAGTTTTAACAGGGCGGTTATGGTATCTTCTATCGGCGTAGTGGATTCCTGCCAGTGTGTCTGATAAAGGTCGATATAATCCGTACCCAGCCGTTTTAAGCTCCGTTCGACTTCTTCCTTAATGGAATCGGGATGCAGATATTTATAGACTTCATATTTTGCCGGGCCAAGTGATATTCCCTCTTCCGTGCCGTAAAAATAAAAATCGCCTTTTTTCAGGTCCCATCTGAGTCCGCATTTAGTGGCCAGCACCACCTTATCCCGACGACCGTTTATGGCTCGGCCGACAATTTCTTCTGAGCGGCCATAGCCGTAGATTGCTGCCGTATCGATAAAGTTCACACCGTTATCCAGACTGGCCTGAATAGTTTTCACGGCGGCCTTTTCTTCTGTCCCGCCCCACATCCAGCCGCCGATGGCCCATGCGCCCAGCGCCACCACCGATGCCTCAATTCCCGAATCACCAAGTTTCCTGTATTCCATATTTAGCTCCGTATATTTGTCATTCCTGCGGAGGCAGGAATCCATTTTTACCTTGTGGCCTCCCAGTGGGTGGCAGCGTCTGTCCTCAGACAGGCGCTGGCGACTTTCTATTATTCGTCATTGGGACTTCGTTATTTTTCTTCTCTTCCTTTTTTCTCTCCACTCACAACTGATTTACTGATTCTCAAGATACCCGCCTTTTTCGAAATATTCCAGCGATTCTTCGATAGT